>NZ_BLIJ01000018.1:0-79065 GCF_009811475.1 Alteromonas sp. KUL150 | reverse complement strand
CTATGCGGATTGGTATAAAGCGCACTGCGCAAGTTAATCGTCAACTTGCTGTTCGTTAAGCCAGTCGTGCAGTGCTTTCATATCATGCTGAACTGCCATCTGCAGCTCTTCCACCCAATCATGCACGTTCTCCCACCACGTTGGATGGTCGCCCTGCTGTATTTGGTTAGCAATACGCTGCACTCGTGCCAAACCAACAGAGCCAGCAGCCCCCTTAATCTTATGGGCTTGTGAACACACTTCTGATTTTTCGTCTGCACTTAAGCTTAGCTGGAGTATTTCCATGTACTCAGGCATTTTTTCTTGGAATACTTTAACGCTGGCGCGCACCATTTCGTCCCCTATGGTATCAACCAACATCTGCAATAAGTCCATATCTAAAATGTTACTTAATGTTTTGTTTGGTTCAGGACGTTCTACTTCCCCATCAACTTCTAGAGGCGCAGGAGGTGCATGAAATAACTCATTAAAGACTTCAATAACCCGTGACTTTTTGATCGGCTTGGCAATCACATCGTCCATACCGTTCTCAAGATACTCGTCACGTTTTTTGATAACATTAGCCGTGAGCGCGACAATAGGCGTCTGCATAACTAAGTCCTCTTCAATTAACGTACTTGCCACGTCAAACCCTGTCATGTCAGGCAGCTGAATGTCTAACAGTATAAGGTCGTATTGTGTGGCTCGTGCTTTATCTATAGCTTCTTGCCCGGTCATCGCTACATCAACCTTCTGACCAAGCTTTTCTAACAAGGCTTTGGCTACCATTACGTTCAACTCAATATCTTCTACCAACAAGATATTGAGCCCGGTAACTTCTAGCTGGGCCACTTTCATTGGGCTATTAGAAATTTGCACAGGCAACACAATTTCAAACCGAGTCCCTTTGCCTACTTGGCTTGAAACGTGAATTTCACCCTTCATCAAGTCAACCATTTGCTTACAAATCGCCAGGCCAATACCGGTCCCAGTTGCCGACTGATGGTCGGGATGATCAACCTGGTAATACATCGCAAAAATTTTATCTATCTCGCTTTCAGGAATACCTACACCCGTGTCTTCTATAACAAACGTTACATACGCTTTATCGCCATCTGGCTTAGTTGCAGACACCGATAAACTCACATGCCCTTTCTGCGTAAACTTCACTGCGTTGAATAGGATGTTCCACAAAATTTGTCGTAGGCGGGTTCCATCTATTTCGACAAGACGCGGAAGCGGTTCGTTAATCTTGGTTTTAAAATCGAGTTGTTTATCTCCTGCAAGCAGGCGAATAATACTGCTCAGTTCCTCAGTAAAATCCTTCAGTGAAATAGTCTTAAGACTTAGCTCAAGCTTGTCTCTGTCGAGCTTATCCAAGTCAATAATATCGTTGAATATGTTCCCTAATGTTATCGCGCTGGCGTAAATGGTACTCACCCAGCTAAATTGCTCGTCGGTTAACTCTGTATCGCGCAGCATGCGGCTCAAGCCAACAATACCATTGAGTGGCGTACGCAGTTCGTGACTGATGGTAGCGATAAAACGGGTTTTGTCCGTGCTAGCCTTAGCAGCGGCATTTTCAGCTTGTTTGCGCTCGGTCATATCTCGACCAAAGGACAACAAGCCTAGACGATTACCTTCTTTATCGAAGAAAGGCACACGCTTCATTTCAAAGTAACGACGACGCCCATCAGCAAAGCGCAACCACAATTCTTCGGTAATACTGGCGTTGGTTTCTAATACTTCGTGATCACTGGCAACAATTTGGCGGGCAAGCTCTTCTTCATAAACATCTTTCGGCGTTAACCCCAAAAGCTCTTGCTCGGTTTTACCCGTCATAAGTTCAGCAATGCGATTACAGCCAGCAAAACGGCCTTCTTCATTGCGGTAGTAGATGAGATCTGGAGAAGCATCAATAATTGAACGTAGTAATGTTGAAAGACGGCGTGCCTGGGCTTCTTGTTCTGACTTATCTTGAATTTCTCTTTCAAGGTCTTTAAAAAGAGCTTCACGTTCTTCTTGTGCTTGTTTTCGCTGCTCTATCTCATGGTTCAATTGCCTGATATTGCTCTGAAGCTCTCGATTCAGGAACACATCTTCTTCTCGCAAACTTTCTAACTGGCTTACTACTTCTTTTAAATTAGTTCGTGAGTTTTCTAATTGCTTAATTAGCTCACTGAAGAAATACAATACCCATGGCGCTGAAAGCATCGTAAGGACTACGGCGCTAATAAAATCATCAGGCTGGACCTGACTCCCCATACTTACGCGAATTACGTATGAACCGCCAAGCGTGAATACAAGGGAAAGCACAACGAATAGTATGCTGAGCTTTAGTGTGCCAAATCGCTGCACAAATTGAGCAAAGCGAATTGCCCAAGAATCGTTTGGTGAATCTGAATGCATGTACGTCAAATTGAAACTTATTTTGCCTTTATCCTATCAGGCTTTCACCACTTCGGGAATGCGTTATACCAATCCGCATAGATAATTTTCTATCTACATGCACAAGGTCAATGACTATCCTTCAAACGGTAATCTCTCGGAGATTTCATTAATGTATTGCGTGTTCACCCATCCTATTTTTGTAAATGAAACTTTAGCCCACTCCCCCTGCGTTTCTAATATCTTCAGCACTTCGCCTTTTTGCAACGTGTTATCAACCAATGAAAATGACGCGCTTGGCCCTTTGCGCACATTTAACGTGTTTGCGCTTACGCTAGCCACGCGACCTTTTATGTTATGTACAGTATTTTCAGATCTCTCATGGGTTTCTTGACGCAAAGCGATCTCATTGTTTAGGCCATCTTTATATGAGTGCGACTCCTGCTTATATGCACCTAACATCAACAATTTTCGTAATGCTTCCATGGGAAAGGCCGGGCCGGGATCAACCTTTCGAGAAGGCGCAATTTCTTCATGTCCAATCAATGTAGAAATTGGATAGTGAGCACAAAGCAAACGACAAAGGCTTGCTGTTGTGGCAATTTGAATATCCGTATATTTATGCCAATAGCCCATAACGGATTGATTAGGGTGAAGTGCTTCTATCGTTTCGCTCTTTTCGTAACGCCTGCCAAACCAGCTTTCAAAGAGACCGTCGTCTCTCGGCTCTAGCTGACCCGCGTTATCTAGCTCGATGCCTATTGAGTAGCGGTTTAAGTCAGTTCTTCCAGCATAAGCGCTTACACCAGCATGCCATGCTATTTGATTGGTCGGCAGCAATTGCACAATGTCACCGTTTCGGCCAATGACGAAATGGGCGGAAACGCCACTATCTGCACTAGTGAGGACATCGACTGACGATTGCAAACTGCTTCCCGCGGTAAAGTGAATGACAATGGTATCAGGAGCGTTAGACTCAAATGGTCCAGAAGTATTTGGCGACGATTTAAAGCTCACGTTCTCGCCTACCAATCTGTGTTCAGCGAGCCTCAGTGAAGTTTTAGGCAGTGTGGACAGGGGCATTATCTCATCTTCCTTAATAGTTGCGTCTATCGCTACGACAGTGAATTTTTATTCTTCAATTTTTACCGAAACGCTCGCTTGCCGGCCAATTCAGAGTGTAATGTCGAAGTACCTATTATTGCATTAACACCATATCCAACTTTACACCAGGTTATTTTTTAACCAACATAGCAAACCTCTTATGTAACCGGAACTAAAACTTTACAATTTAATAAAAATACAGCCCAACCCATCATTGACAACATAAAATGACAACTAAAAAGCATATTTATTCACGATGATTATACAAACGAAAACTATTATCGTTTAGACGGTGCCATTTAATTGAATTTCTAGGCTTATAACAATTTTGTTACAAACCTAAAATAAATAATGCAAATTATTGAAATTAAACAATTAATTTATATTTATACTAAAAGCTAAGAAGCCGAGCAATTTTAGCGTTTGATTTTAGTTTTCAATGTGGGTATTTTGTACGGCCCGCATCGCAATAATGCATAAAAATGCGGAAACGACTGGTAATCCTCTAATAATAAATAACGACAAGAAAGGCGCGCACTGTAAGCAATAACGCTAGCAGGCTAAAAGACGTCTAATAATGTTGTGATACGCAAACCTAGGCGCATCTACACGCAACGCATACCTTGCCCAGTCAAAAGGTTGAAGGAGTTAAGAGATGAGTTTATATAATCCCAATGATTCCCGGGACAACTGTGGGTTTGGCTTAATCGCTCACACTCATGGGGAAGCCAGTCATGAATTGGTAACAACTGCTATACACGGCCTTGACCGTATGCAGCATCGCGGCGGTATCGCCGCCGACGGGAAAACCGGTGACGGCTGTGGTTTATTACTACAGAAACCGGATGCGTTCTTCCATGCAATCGCCGAAGAAAATGGCTGGAAACTCAGCAAAAAATACGGCGTGGGCATGATTTTCTTAAGTCAGGACCCAGTGCTTGCGCAAGCCGCGCGTGAAGTACTTAATGAAGAACTAGAAAAAGAAACATTATCAGTAGTGGGTTGGCGCGAAGTGCCTGTCGACCGCTCAGTACTGGGTGAATTAGCGCTAACGGGCGTTCCGCAAATCGAACAGGTGTTCGTTAACGCACCTGCAGGCTGGAGAAAACGCGACCTAGAACGTCGTTTGTATATGATCCGCCGCCGAGCAGAAAAGCGTCTTGAACAAGATCCCGATTTTTATGTGGCTTGTCTTTCAGGCCTTGTAACAATCTACAAAGGCTTGGTAATGCCGAAAGACTTGCCTGCCTTTTATCACGATCTTGCCGACGAGCGTATGCAAAGCGCAATCTGCGTATTCCACCAGCGCTTCTCAACAAACACATTACCACGCTGGCCGCTAGCTCAGCCTTTCCGTTTCCTTGCGCATAATGGTGAAATTAACACTATTAAAGGTAACCGCGACTGGGCAATGGCACGTGCTGCTAAATTCTCAACGCCACTTATTCCAGACCTTAAAGATGCAGCACCTTTTGTTAATACTGAAGGTTCAGACTCATCATCGCTGGATAACATGCTGGAGCTATTCTTAGCCGGCGGTATGGATTTATTCCGTGCTATGCGGTTACTTGTTCCACCCGCCTATCAAAACAACAAGACCATGGACGATGATCTTCGTGCATTTTACGAGTTCAACTCTATGCACATGGAACCATGGGACGGCCCAGCGGGTATCGTTTTAACTAACGGTCGCCACGTTGCCTGTAACCTTGATAGAAATGGTCTACGTCCTGCTCGTTACGTTATTACTAAGAACGGTTTCATTACCCTTGCCTCTGAAGTAGGTATTTGGGATTACGAGCAGGCCGACGTTATCGAAAAAGGTCGAGTTGGCCCAGGTGAAATGCTTGCTGTAGATACCTACACGGGCAAAATCTGGCGTTCTACCGAAATTGATGACGACCTCAAGGCTCGCCATCCTTATAAAGAGTGGTTAGATAAACACATTCGCCGACTTACACCTATCGAGGAGCTTGATGCCTCTCTTATTGGTAAGCGTGTATTTAATGATGACGCTATGGCGGTGTATCACAAGCTGCACGCCTATAGCTACGAAGAAATTCAGCAGGTTGTGAAAGTGCTAGCGAAAGACGGTCAAGAAGCCGTTGGCTCAATGGGTGACGACACGCCAATGGCGGTTATGTCATCGCGTCAGCGCACAATCTATGACTATTTCCGTCAACAGTTTGCACAGGTTACTAACCCGCCTATCGATCCGCTACGTGAGAATCACGTAATGTCGCTGGCAACCTGTATTGGACGTGAACAAAACGTATTTAGTGAAACGTCAGGTTACGCTGACCGAGTATTGTTCGACTCGCCAATATTGATGTATACCGACCTTAAACAGCTGCGTGAATTCAACCCAGACAACTACTACTCTGAAGTGGTAGAGCTTCAATATGCACCGCAAGAAGGTTTGAAGAAAGCCATTGAGCGCGTATGTAATGAAGTAGAAATGCTGGTTAAAAACAAACGCGCTGCGTTCGTTATTCTGTCTGACAGAAACATTAAACAAAACCGCTTAGTTATCCCTGCAGCAATGGCAGTGGGTGCCGTTCAGCGCCGTTTGGTAGAAAAGTCACTGCGCTGCGACGCGAACGTTGTTGTTGAAACGGCAAGCGCCCGCGATCCGCATCACTTTGCCGTACTTATCGGCTTGGGTGCAACCGCGGTTTACCCATTCCTTGCATACGAAACTATCGAGCAGCTTTGCGAAAAAGGCGAGCTAGACATTTCTCCTATGCAGGCCACGTTGAACTACCGTAAGGGTATCAATAAAGGCTTGTATAAGATCATGTCTAAGATGGGTATTAGCACTGTAGCTAGCTATCGTAGCTCTAAGCTCTTTGAAGCAGTGGGCGTGAATAACGAAGTGATGAAGCTTTGTTTCAAAGGCGTGACGTCGCGTATTCAAGGTGCAGGCTTCGATGACTTCCATCAAGACCTTATTAACCTCAATCGCATAGCGTGGCTCAAGCGTAAATCAGTAGACCACGGCGGCTTGCTAAAATATGTACATGGCGGCGAATACCACGCCTATAACCCTGACGTAGTTAGCACGCTTCAAAAAGCGGTGGTGTCAGGTAACTACGACGACTATCAGCAATACGCTAAGCTAGTTAACGAGCGTGCACCTGCGCACATTCGCGACTTGCTAGCCATCAACCCTAATTGCGATCCTATTGATATTAGCGAAGTAGAAGCACCGGAAAATCTATTCCCTCGCTTTGATACCGCAGCAATGTCAATTGGTGCATTAAGCCCTGAAGCCCATGAAGCGCTGGCGATTGCCATGAACCGCTTGGGCGGTCAGTCAAACTCGGGGGAAGGTGGTGAACACCCTTCTCGATTTGGTACTGAAAAGAACTCTAAAATTAAGCAGGTTGCATCAGGTCGTTTTGGTGTAACGCCTCATTATTTGGTTAACGCTAACGTTATTCAAATTAAAGTGGCGCAAGGTGCAAAACCCGGTGAAGGTGGTCAGCTTCCTGGCGACAAAGTAAATAAGTACATCGCACAGCTACGTTTCTCTGTGCCGGGTGTAACTCTTATTTCACCGCCTCCACACCACGATATCTATTCAATTGAAGATTTAGCGCAGCTAATTTTCGATTTGAAACAGGTTAATCCAACGGCGCTGATATCAGTTAAGCTAGTATCTGAGCCGGGTGTAGGTACGATCGCAACGGGCGTAGCAAAAGCTTATGCCGACCTTATCACCGTTTCAGGTTACGACGGCGGTACAGGTGCAAGCCCGCTAACATCGGTTAAGTATGCAGGTAGCCCATTTGAATTAGGTTTATCTGAAACTCAGCAAGCACTTATCGAAAATGGACTACGCCACAAGGTTCGCGTTCAAACCGACGGTGGTTTGAAAACCGGTCTTGATGTTGTAAAAGCAGGTATCTTAGGTGCGGAAAGCTTTGGCTTTGGTACAGGCCCAATGGTGGCTTTAGGTTGTAAATACTTGCGTATTTGCCACCTAAACAACTGTGCAACCGGT
The DNA here is from genome assembly GCF_009811475.1 of Alteromonas sp. KUL150. NCBI lineage: Bacteria > Pseudomonadati > Pseudomonadota > Gammaproteobacteria > Alteromonadales > Alteromonadaceae > Alteromonas > Alteromonas sp. KUL150. Next base: position 71,588 of record NZ_BLIJ01000018.1, on the reverse strand, counting down.
GTAGCAACGCAGGATCAAAAGCTGCGTGACGACCACTTCATCGGCCTACCAGACATGGTAATGAACTACTTTAAGTTCATTGCTCAGGAAGTACGTGAAATCATGGCGTCGATGGGTATTGCTAAGTTCGACGACCTTGTTGGTCGCACAGAGCTACTTAGGGTGCTAGATGGCATTACTGCTAAACAAAACCGTTTAGATTTGTCTCCATTGCTAGCGCAGCCTAAAGCAGGTGAGCACACGCGTTTATTCTGCTCGCAAACGACTAACGCGCCAATTGATAAAGGCGAGCTGAATGCCCAGATGCTCAAAGACGGTCAGCAAGCTGTGGTTGAGGGCAAGTCGATTACCCTTAAATACCCAATTCGCAACACAGACCGCTCTGTAGGCGCATTGCTGTCGGGTGAAATTGCTAAACATCACGGTAACCACGACTTTGAAGATACACCTATCAAAGTTGAGCTTACTGGCACAGCAGGTCAAAGCTTTGGCGTATGGAACGCTGGCGGCCTGCATATGCACCTTGAAGGCGATGCCAACGATTATGTAGGTAAAGGGATGACCGGCGGTAAGCTGGTTATTCATCCGCCTCGCGACATCTCATACGACGCCCACGACAGCGCCATTATGGGTAACACCTGCCTTTACGGTGCAACCGGCGGTAAGCTGTTTGCTGCTGGCCGTGCCGGTGAGCGCTTTGGCGTTCGTAACTCTGGTGCCATTGCGGTAGTGGAAGGTATTGGGGATAACGGCTGCGAGTACATGACAGGCGGTATTGTGGCTGTTCTTGGTCCGGTTGGTGTTAACTTCGGTGCTGGTATGACAGGTGGTTTTGCCTATCTTATGGATGATGGCGACGATCTTGACAACCGTGTAAATGCCGAACTAGTCGATGTTATGTCAATTGAAGATAAAGCAATTCTTGCTGAGCACTTACGTGGCTTAATTAATCAGCATTACGAAGAAACAGGAAGCGAGCATTCGTTATCGTTGCTTACTGATTTCGCCGCAACGCTGAAACGCTTTAAGCTTATTAAGCCAAAAACCAGTGATGTGAAAAACTTGCTTGGTCACATCAGTCGTTCAAGTGCTGAATTACGCATTCAGGCTCAGTAAGAGGATTTAGTTTATGGCAAAGAACGTATATCAATTTGTCGATGTTGAACGTATCGATCCGCCGAAAAAGCCGATCATGGTACGCAAACATGAGTTCGCGGAAATTTATCAGCCGCTTAGCCAATCTCAAACCGAAGGCCAAGCAGATCGCTGCTTGGACTGCGGTAACCCCTATTGCGAATGGAAGTGTCCCGTGCACAACTACATTCCTCAGTGGTTGAGCTTGGCTAACGAAGGCCGAATTTTAGAAGCCGCAGAGCTTTCGCATAAAACTAACAGCTTGCCAGAGGTCTGTGGTCGCGTTTGCCCACAAGACAGGCTCTGCGAAGGCGCTTGTACGCTGAATGACGATTTTGGTGCGGTCACCATCGGTAGTATTGAAAAGTATATTACTGATACTGCGTTTAAAATGGGTTGGCGCCCAGACATGTCAGACGTGGTATGGACCGACAAAAAAGTGGCTATCGTGGGTGCAGGTCCTGCAGGCCTTGCATGTGCTGATATTCTGGTTCGTAACGGCGTTAAACCTGTCGTTTACGACAAATACGAAGAAATCGGTGGCCTACTTACGTTTGGTATTCCGTCTTTCAAATTAGAGAAAGACGTAATAAAGCTACGCCGCCAAATCTTTACCGAGATGGGTGTTGAGTTCGTACTTAATACCGAAATCGGTAAAGACATCCAGTTCCAAGACTTGCTTGATAAATACGATGCTGTTTTCCTTGGCATGGGTACCTACAAGTCGATGCAAGGCGGCTTTGACAACGAGCACGTTGAAGGTGTTTACGAAGCCCTACCTTTCCTTATCGCTAATACCAATCGCGTAATGGGCCTTGAAAAAGCCCCCTCTGATTTCATTGATATGAAAGGCAAGCGCGTAGTTGTATTAGGTGGTGGTGATACCACCATGGACTGTGTGCGTACGTCAATCCGTCAAGGCGCTGCACAGGTAACCTGCGCTTACCGTCGTGACGAAGAGAGTATGCCCGGATCACGCCGAGAAGTAGTTAACGCTAAGGAAGAAGGTGTAGAGTTTAAATTTAACCTCCAGCCGCTAGACATTGCTGTTGATGAAAACGGTAAAGCTTGTGGCGTTAAGCTCGTTAAGACAGAAATGGGGCCACCAGATGCCAATGGTCGTCGTCGCCCTGTGGAAGTAGAAGGTTCAGAGCACGTACTTGAAGCGGATGCAGTTATCATTGCGTTTGGCTTCCAACCAAGCCCGGCACCATGGTTCGGAGATTTCGGCATCATGCTTGATGAAAAAGGACGCGTACGCGCCCCTTCAGCAGGTAAGTTCGCCTTTCAAACCTCTCATCCCCAGGTGTTTGCTGGTGGCGATATGGTACGTGGTAGTGACCTGGTTGTTACTGCAATTGACGAAGGTCGTAAAGCCGCAGAAGGCATTATGGACTACATCGGCGTTTAAGCAGCACTAAAATAACCGCTAACGAAAAGCTCGATAGTCTGACTATCGAGCTTTTTTGTTTTAGCGTGCCCAGAAAATACGAAAACTGCTGAGAACATACGTTAATAGACCAAGGTTTAGTTGATGTACTGGACCAACGGCTCTAGTATTCTAAATTCAAATAAGAATTAAACTACGCAAAACGCTATTTATGAAGAACTTAGACATTAAAAAACTCGCCCTATGTTTGACAGTGTTCGCTAGCACAAGTGGCTCATCCTACGGCGATACTGTTTCGGTTAACGCTGCTTCAAAGAGCGCTTTTGCGAAGCAACCTACTTTAGTGTCTTGCCCATCGGAATTTCAGCAAGTTAAAATTTCCGAAGAGGCCCGCCAATGCCAAGCATTTGACGAAAGCATGACAGCGGTAATGGTTTACCATTCTCCACGCTCCACACGGGAGATGCTCGGTTTCTATCAAGCCGCACATCCCTTGCTAAAAGCTCACTCCCCCGTTAGCGGGCGCACGTTACTCACGTCTGAAGATAAGGCTATTAGGGTAGTAATAAGCCCCGATAATGCTGGTTCCCAAATCGATATTCTGGTTACGTCAAACAGTAAATAATCCCTCAGTTTAAAAAGCCATGTAAAACTACTCATGTTGGCATCTGGCTTGCAATTTCGATAAGTACAACACGGTGACAATGCTTGGTGTCATTTTTCTGACACTGGTAAAGCTAAAGTGCTCGAGTTAGTTTCAAAAAACTAGCGCACCTTAACCAACCGAATTGTCACGGGCTTTTATTTTTTGATATTTGCGAGGGTTACGATGGAATTGGCAATTATTCTAATGATGTTACTTATTTTAGTTGCGCTAGGTGCCATTAAATTGTCAGATGGCGGGGTCGCGTTTCCATTTAGACGAAAGCCACAATTATTTACTCCTGTGGAGCATACGTTCCTAAATCTAATAGAGCAGGCCGTAGGTAGAGAGTTTAGAATTGTGTGCCGCGTGCGCCTTAACGACCTCATTGCAGTGCGACAGTCAACCAACAAAAAAACGGCTAGCCAAGCGTTAAGCAGAGCATCTAGCCGTCAATTAGATTTTGTTTTAGTAAACAAACAAGATATGAGCCCTGTAATGGCTATCGATTTAGTTCACAGCCAAGGTAAAGAAGGCTACAAAACTCAGAAAGACTGGTTTGTCACAGGAGCGCTCGACGCTGCTGGCCTTCCTCACGCAAGAATTAAAGTAAAGTCTGGCTATACGGTAGATGACATTCGCGAATGTCTGGAAAATAAACTCATTCCATACCGTCGCCTTCAGCAGAAGATGGCTCAATTGCCGACTCATAACCCTGAGCCGACCAAGCGACCAACTCGCCCAATTCGTTCAAGCAGACCCGCGGCGGCTTAATCTAACAAGCCTAACTTCCCCTAGCCTTTGTTACATTGCTATTTTCTTACTCTCAAATAGCAGTAACAAAGGCATTTTTCTGTCAGTTTTAAAGATTTCCTTATACAATTAAACCACTTTAGAGCGTATTCACCCGTTAAATCCCCTCAACATCGTCGGTATAGTTATGAAAAAAATTGGTATTTTAGGTGCAATGGACGAAGAAGTTGCGCTACTTAAAGCGTCACTTTGCGATGTAAAAGAAACGCAATGGAAGCACCTTACATTTTATGAAGGCACACTTAACGACTTAGACGTTGTGTTAGTTAAATGCGGTATTGGTAAAGTTGCTGCAGCCCTTGCCACCACTGTGCTTATTGAGCAGTACGCCCCCGATGCTGTGGTGAATACCGGTTCAGCCGGTGGTTTTGATAAAGCCCTCAACATTGGCGATTTGGTGATTGCTAGCCACGTCATTCACCATGATGCCGACCTGACTCATTTTGGTTATAAGCTAGGTCAATGTGCCGGTATGCCTGAAGATTTTCGTTGTGATACCACACTGATGGAAGCAGCACATAATGCTGCGGCAACAATTACATCGCTTCAATCGACAACTGGCTTAATTTGTACTGGCGATGCATTTATCGGCAGCGATGAAGCCGTGGCAGAACTACGTGAGAAATTTCCTGATATGAAAGCAGTTGAAATGGAAGGCGCCGCTATAGGCCAAACTTGCTACATGCTTGACACGCCATTTCTTGTGATTCGTTCGCTGTCGGACATTGCTGGAAAAACATCATCGGTTAGCTTCAAAGAATATTTAGACACTGCTGCCAAAAATTCAGCACAGCTTGTAATGGCGATGATAAAAGCCCTCGCAAAATAAGATGACAGACATTATTAGCGACCCTAGATATCAGTCGCTATTAGTACTTTGGTTAGCTGTCGCCGTAGACGCAATATGGCGCTGGCCCCAAAGTACTCATCCACTAACACTAATGCGCTACCTTGTACAACAGATGGGGCGCAAAGTCGTACCATCTCGCGACTATGGCCCTAGCCAGCATTATATTTCAGGCACTCTCGCTGCACTTGTCCTGCTTGCTCCATTGGTAACTTGTATTGCCATTTTAGTCTATATGGCCCAATACCCTATTTTCTTCGAGGCCATCATTCTTATTGCGCTACTCGATTTTGGCTACCAGCGCCAACAATACAAACGAGTGTTGGCAAGTGTGGGAAGAAATAAAAAGTCTCTCGCAAGAGAGATGGTGCAAACAATGACCGCGAGGCAATGTGGCTCTTTGTCTGATATTGGCATTGCTAAAGCCGCAATTGAGTCGCTGTGGCTGAAATTTCTTTATCTTTACTGCGGTGTCATATTTTATTATGTAGTAACTGGCCCAGTTGGTGCACTTATCTATCGTTTACTGTTACTTACGTCTTGGCAATGGCATTATCGCACGCCAAGCATGGTTTATTTTGCCCGACCGGTGCGAAAACTCGTTTATTTACTTACCTTTCCACCAGCCTTGTTTGGTGGATTAGTAACTCTTCTCGTTAGTCATCCAATCAAGGGGATGAGTGCAATAAAACGTTCACCAGTAAAAGATAAAACTTCGTTACTTCTTGCATTGATGGGCGGCGTTCTCAATATAAAGCTTGGCGGGCCGGCAATTTACGCAAATAGGAAGTTTCGTTATACCCGAGTTGGGGGCGACGGCGATGTGAAATACTCAAACATGATTGCTGCCAAATCTACAATTACGTATGCGATGCTAGCAACAACGGCCGTGGCTTCTCTTGCGATTTTGGCCTTGGCCCTAACCTAGCTTTTAATTAATGGTGAAAGTAGTCGACGGCCGTGCAGCGACCACTGCTACCTATCCGCAGTGATGAAATAAATCGAGTATTTCATGGGCTTCAACAAACGATGAAAAATGTAGTGATGCGTCAGAAAAGCAGCAACCTAGTGCAAAGTAAAATGCTAAATGTATTTCGCTATGCATTTAGTTTACGCGTTATATATCTATGTTTCTCGGCTGCATTCATAAGCATGCTGTCACATGCTGCTAGCACAAGCAGCACGGCGCATAATGAAATAAAGTTAAAAGATGACGCTTCATTGAAGATTGTTAGCCTTGCTCCCCACCTAACTGAATGGGCTTTCAGTTTAGGGCTAGGCAAAAACCTTGTGGGCGTAAGCGACTACAGTGACTTTCCAGAGGAAGCCAAAGCTATTCTTCGCGTAGCCGACTATCAAGGTGCAGATATCGCCACTATAATAGCCCTTGAACCCGATCTAATCCTCGCTTGGGATGGGGGAAATAAGCCTCAGGATATTCACAAACTCTCCTCTTTAGGGCTTGAGGTTTTTAGCAGTAACGTTGAAAATTTGGAAGACATTCCCAGAGAAATAAACAGACTCGCCGAACTGACTGGTACAGAAAAACGTGCCAACGCACTAACAGGTAAATTTATTAACGAACTCAACGCCCTAAAAGAGAAATACGCAAAGGCCGCCAATAAACCCATATTCTATTATTCATGGACGGTGCCGCTTATGTCTATTGGGCCGGGAGCATGGCCGAATAAACTGCTTAATGTATGCGGAGCCCAAACCTTGTTCCACGACAGCCCCGTCGACTATCCACAGGTAAGCGTAAAAGATGTTTTAATGAGGCAACCTCACGTATTAGTGGCGGCGTCAAAGAGCACACGCACAGACCTTGAAGTTTTTTGGGCCAAGCACCGTGACTTCTTAGACGCACCGTTGCTCGTTGTAGATCCTGACGTTACCAGTCGCTTTTCTTTGCGTTTAATAAATGAACTAAAATTGCTGTGTGAAGGTATAAACTAAATTGCATAAGCGTTATACTTAAGTCTAATTTCGAAGTGAGAGTAAGAGTTTTTCTAGCATGCGAATAGTTGTTGTGTTTTTTCTTTTTATTGTCGGTGTTGCACTCTTTGCAACGCTTCAATGTACTGCAAAAGCGACCTCACAAGCATCTGTCGCTGCCTCGCCTTACCTCATTAAACGCGTTGCGAATAAAGACTGGCTGCTTATCGACGTGCGTTCTCCACAAGAATTTGCAGATGGCCATATACCAGGGGCAGTAAATATGCCTCACGAAAATATTAACGACTACCTTAGCGAATTAGAAAATCACAAGAATAAGCCTATCATCATTTATTGTCGCTCTGGCAGAAGAGCCAAACTCGCAATGAAAGTATTAGAAGACCTCGACTTTTCTGAAGTCATGCATTTGGAAGGCGACATGTTAGGTTGGAGTGCAGCAGGAATGACGGTCGATAGAATGTAACTTTATTGGCCCTTGCGTACACGGTTATTTTTGCTTACTAACGCTTGTTAGTGTTGCTCAACACCCTCTAATCAAGCACACATTACCTAAGACGCTGTGCGCTGTGTGTTGATAACAGCGTGTGATACACTCTCGTTATTCTTCGATTGTATAACCCTCTTATGAAAATAGATATCTCTACCCCAGCCATGTTGTTTCCAGCAATTTCATTGCTACTTTTGGCCTATACAAATCGTTTTTTGACGCTCGCCACGATAATCAGAAACTTCTCGAAAGAAGAACGAGACGATAATACGCAAGCTCAAATCAAAAACCTGCGTTTACGCATTCAACTCATCAAACGCATGCAAATAGCTGGTGTCGGGAGTTTTTTTCTGTGCGTCGTTTCGATGCTCGCCATTTATCTTACTTACCAGCAGGTGGGCAATTGGGTCTTCGCAGCAAGCCTAGTTTCATTGCTTTATTCACTGTGGATGTCCGTGAGAGAAATACTTATATCCGTAGAGGCTCTGGATGTTCACCTAGACGGGATAAAGCATACTCCAAGTAAAGAGAAGTCATGAAGTCAGCCCCTATGCATCAAAACGTTTTGGCGCAATGTGATATAACCTACGCGCCACTCTCGCCTATCCACTTTGCAGGTGTAATTTCACTGGGTAATAAGGTGCATGGCGACAATTATCTTACCAATGACTTGCTAGCCGATTATTACGCAAAAAGCTTTGTAGGCGATATCAACGCTAGTTGGGTGGCGCTGAATCAAAATAACGTGGTTGGTTTTCGTTTAACCTTTGCTCACAACCAATGGCAAAGCGACGAATGGTGCACGCCTTCCTTGTGGCCTGCGACAGCTGAAAATGTTTGCTACTTTAAGTGCAACACCGTTGATCCAGACATGCAAGGTAAAGGAATTGGGAGCGAATTACTGCATAAGTCTATTGAGTGTGCAAAGGCACAAGGCGCAGATGCGGGACTAGCACACATTTGGCTGGCCAGCCCTGGCAATAGCGCTTTTAAGTATTTCACCAAAAATGGCGGGCAGCTTATAAAAAAACACCCCAATAAATGGCGCTATGCTTCTATTCATGAAGGCTACGACTGCCCTATATGCACGGAATATTGCGAATGTGAAGGCGCAGAAATGCTTCTTGAATTTTAAGCTTTATCGAGTATTTACTACTTTTTGTTTCTTATGCCTTACGACCCTTTAGTTTCCCACGGCGTTTCACCATCTCAGCCCCTAGCCGAAAGCTACTGGCATGCCACTCACAAACCTGAAACGCTGCCACCGTTAAGTAAAAATATAAGTTCAGATTACCTTGTTATTGGAGGGGGATATACTGGGCTGTCGGCTGCAATGACGCTTGCTGAAGCTAGTCAACAGGTAGCACTGCTCGACGCAAATTCATTGGGTTTTGGCTGCGCAGGTCGCAATGGTGGTTTCATTCTTTCTGGAAGCGGTCGCCTAGCATTAAGTGCCATAGAAAATAGATGGGGATATGCGGTTGCTAAAGGTATGCAGGCTGAATTTGATGGCGCGGTAAATCTACTCAATCAACGTATTGTAGACTTTGATATGCACGTAGACCTAGTCAAAGGACCCTATTTGAAACTTGCTCACAGCCCAAAACAAGCCAACCTACTGTGCGATAGCGCAAAGCACCATGAATCTCAGTTCAACGTAGCAAGTACCCTACTTAGTCAAGAGGATCTCACTTCTCGCTTCGGCATTCAGGGGACTTACGGGGGAGTTGAAGTAAATGGAGCGTGTTTACATCCGTTAAAATTGGTAAGCGAGTATGCACGAGTAGCAAAAGCACTTGGCGCTTCGCTTTACTATGACTCTCCTGCTATCCGTATCGAGAAGCATAAGACAAGATATGTAGTTACAACCCCGAACGGCTCTGTATCAGCCAAACACATACTAATTGCCACTAACGCTTATACCCCTAAGCGCTTTCACGACGCCATAGATAATAAGCAGTTCCCTGTTCAGTCGAGCATTTTTGTCACAGCTCCATTGAATGATGAACAGCGTGCGCAATCTGGGCTAACTGTGCCAATGAGTTTTATGGATACACGAATGATGAAATACTATTATCGTGTATTACCCGACGGACGCCTACTATTCGGTGGTCGTGGCGCGGTAACTGGAAAAGGTGGCGACAACTCCTCAGAAAAGCAGCGTCTCTATAACGCCATGGTAAAAAGTTTTCCAGCGCTAAGTAGCATTGCCATGAACTATTTCTGGAGTGGCTGGGTGAGTGTGTCATTAGACAGTATGCCCCGAATTTTCGTCTACAATGACGCTAGCAACAATAATACACACCGCTCTGGCTCTACTATCGGTTATGCCATGGGATACTGCGGTTCGGGGGTTTCTTTTGCCGCATTTGCTGGGCAAAGACTCGCTCAACGTATGCTAGGTACCTGTGACGTCGATTTATCCCTTCCCCTTTATTGTTCGCCACTTAAAACCTATCCTTTTGCGAAAGCGAGAAGGCTCGCGCTGCATGGTCTTTATCAATGGGCGAAATTCGCAGAACGCTAACAATGTTTATATTGCATGCTGACTATAATTTAGGCTACTTTAGTCACTTCTTCTTTGACGGAGTCACCTCATGTCATATATTGATGCCTTTGCTGTAGCCGTTCCCACCGAAAATAAAGCGCTATACATTGAGCACGCCAAACTCGCTGGTGATATTTTTAAAGAATATGGCGCCACAAAAATACTCGAAGCTTGGGGTGACGATGTCCCCGATGGCGAGGTGACGTCTTTTCCCCTAGCTGTAAAAGCTAAAGAAAATGAAACCGTTGTGTTTTCAATTGCGTTTTGGCCATCAAAAGAAGTGCGTGATACCGCATGGCAGAAGGTGATGCAAGACCCTAGAATGAACAATAGCGAAAACCCCATGCCGTTTGACGGTAAGCGCCTTATCTATGGGGGCTTCGCTCCTATACTAGAGTTATAGAACTGAAACTACAGCTTTTATACCTGCGTTAACACGCCACGATTACGCTAATTTTAACTCTCGCTGAGTAGGTAATTACCTTTGCGGACTGGTATTAGTTATTTCATGTCGTCTATTTTCGCCAGCGCCGCCGGCAAGTCTGCCGTTAGCTTTTTATACCTGCGATATACGACGAACACGACCACACTGTTAATGAGTAGTTGTGTACCCCATAAGGTATACGTATCGAACATGAGCACATTAAAAATAGCTAACACTAGCAATCCACACCACAATGCTACGCATCCATAAAGACTCACTTTCCAGTAATGTAACTGCTGTTGTAGCTGGATTTGTTTAAATGACAGCATCGACTGCACGTCTAGTGTTTGCGCTCTCCACTGCTTTTGTCTTACCCAATATCCCCATATTCCAAACGCAACAGGGATAGGCGTAAGTACCGAAAACAGAAAAAATTGGTAGGCAGTTAAGGGCTCAAACAGCACTAACGTTAAGCACCACACAGAAACCGCAAGCCCAAGGGCGAAATCAAAGGCACCTTTTAGTTTAAGTTTAAATCTCGCGCTTTTGGTGTCTTTAATCAGTGAATCAGTATCCACTGAAGGCGTTGCCTCTTTATATGCACTTTGCCACTGTTCAAGCTGTTTATCTAATTCGCTCATACTGGAAGTGTTTTTACTCACATTTGATCCTTCTTCGCTCATGGCTTTTTACCCTCGCTCATGGCTGTTTTATGTTCGCTCATGGCTTTTCTGTGTCCGCTCATGGCTGCTGTCCCATAATCTGTGTTAACTGTTGGCGGGCGCGACTTACTCGTTTAGCGACTGCACTCTCTTTGATACCTAACATACTGGCAATTTCCAGCTGACTGAAACCTTCCAAAAGCAAGGCAAGTACCTGTCTGTGCTTTATTTCGAGCTGACGTAAGCCAGTCATGAGATCCATCGCATTCTCTTGTAACGTTGCATCTCGAGATGAACTAGCGCTGGTAGTGTGAGAAGAATCAAATTCTCCCTCGTGAGTGAACTCTTGACGCCGCTGCTCTTTAATCACGTGGTCAACCGCCTTGTTGTGCGCTACTTTGGCCACAAATGTTTTCACACTTGCCTCTCCGCGAAAGCCACTCCCCCCCTCTTTTGGAGCTCCTTCGAAAGCACGCCAAACCGCCAGCGATATTTCTTGTATCAGTTCATCTTGAAGGGATTTATTGGCCTCAAACGTTGCCGCAATACGCGCCATGAGTGGCGCGTATTCACAAAGCAGTTTTTCAATTTGCATGGTTTCTTTCACTGCAATTCCATTTTTATTATTTTTAATTCCACGCCGTAAATGAGCTGTCGAGTTTCGTTCAGTGATCGATTATCGGAACAAACGCTGAAAAGCAACAAAGCATGCACATGAAACAATAGGACCTAACACTAACCCCGATAATGCAAAGGTATAAGGCGCTAGTGCAACACTCAAGAACATCATCACACCTACTACTAACATGGGTTTATAAGCGCCTATTACCGCAGCGATACTATTTTTAAAAGACGCTGAGATTGAATGATGCTTTAAAATTAGCAACAAAGGTACAAATAGAAGCAGTAGATTTATTGGTGTCGCCGAGCCCATCATTAGCCCAACTTTCCAAGCAGGTACATCTACTATATTACCGCTTGCTAAAGCCGCCATTGACTCAGCCCCTATTAACATATCGCCAATTTGAAATTGAATCCACGCTATTGCGGGCCCGGTTAAGCTCCATAATGCAATATTCGCCCATGAACGCAATGTCCCACCTGACAGGCTTACCCTGCCTTTTACTGCTAAATTAGCGATCGCCAACCACATGAAGGTAGCTAAAATCGGGCTTATCCACTTAGATACTCCTAACCCGACAGGCCCCAAGAGTCCCTGAAGAAGCCCAGCCATAAGCAGCATTAAAAATGAAAGGCCTAATAGCTTGATTGGTGCTTTCTTAAAAAGCTGCCAGCCTTCTTTAAGCCATATTAATGCTTCTTTTGCAGGAAGACTCTTATTAGCGTGTTGGTATGCTGTATGAGCTGAAGTTAAGGTTGTCATTGTTCTATCCTTTTGCATTGCCTAAGTATTTTTTATTTAAATATCGCTGGTGTTTCACCCCAGGCTGCAACGCGTAAACTGCTCATCGTACAGTTGGGATTATTGTTTAACTTTTCCCCTATAGACGATGGCAATGGCAAAAACCTGACAAACTTTTTTTAAAAAAGTAAAAAAATCTTAAAAAAACATGTAGCGCCAATTATTTACAAGAGCAAAAGCCAAACATGCTCGTTTCCAATTTTGGCTAGTACGTCAATGTTGCACTAGCAACAAATCGTATTTTTAAAGAAAAAATCGCCAACCATGTTTCAAAATTGATATTTCAAGCAAAAAAAAGCCCGCTCAAATGAGCGGGCTTTCAAAACATTTCAGAAAAACACTAGGCAAGTGTGATGCGCGCGAACTTGCGTTTACCCACTTGGTACACGTTTTCACCTTTTTCAGTGATAACTAAACGGGTATCTTCCACTTTGTCACCGTTAATTTTGACTGCACCTTGCTTAATCATACGCATAGCGTCTGACGTTGACCCAACAAGCTTCGCTTCTTTTAGCAAATTACCAATTGCAATGCCTTCGTCGCTTAGCGCTATTTCAAGCTCTGGCATGTCGTCAGGAATGGCATTTTTTTGGAAGCGTTGAATGAAATCTTGATGCGCGCCTTCAGCTGCGGCATCGTCATGGAAGCGTGCGATAATTTCTTTCGCCAACATGATTTTAATATCACGAGGGTTTTCACCGTTAGCAACACGAGATTTAAGCTCAGCTATCTCTTCTAGTGGGCGGAAGCTGATAAGATCATAGTAACGCCACATCAAATCATCGGAAATAGACATCACTTTACCAAACATATCGTTTGGCGCGTCTGTGATACCGATGTAATTGTTCAAAGATTTAGACATCTTCTGAACGCCATCTAGGCCTTCAAGTAGCGGTACCATCACAATAGATTGCTGCTTTTGACCTTGCTCTTTTTGAAGTTCACGACCCATAAGTAGATTAAAGCGCTGATCAGTACCGCCTAATTCAACATCTGATTCAAGCGCTACAGAGTCCCAACCTTGCACCAACGGATATAGAAATTCGTGGATAGCGATAGGTTGACCATTGTTATAACGCTTTTTAAAGTCGTCGCGTTCTAGCATACGCGCAACCGTTTGGCTTGCAGCGAGTTTGATCATGCCTGCTGCGCCCAGTTTATCCATCCATTCTGAGTTAAAACGTATTTCCGTCTTATCTTCATCAAGGATCTTGAACACCTGTTCTTGATACGTTTTCGCGTTTTCTAATACCTGTTCTTTGCTTAAGGGCTTGCGTGTTACATTTTTACCTGTAGGATCGCCAATGAGGCCAGTAAAATCGCCAATAAGAAAAACAACCTTGTGGCCTAGTTGCTGAAATGTACGCAGCTTATTGATCAATACAGTGTGACCAAGATGCAGATCGGGCGCAGTTGGATCAAAACCCGCTTTAATGGTTAGGGTTTTGCCGGATTTTAGTTTTTCAATTAAATCCTCTTCGGGAAGTATTTCATCTACGCCCCGTTTAATCTCAGCTAGCGCTGTTTGCCAATCTTTCATTTGTAAGTCACACTCTTAAATAAACTGTACATTCAATAATGGCGGGCATTTTACGCGTACAACGGAACCATTAAAAGGTTTGCGCGTCAAAAAACGGATTACAAACAGTCATGTTGTTAAACCCAACAGTTTTGAACGTGAAATCTGTGTACTGAATTGTCTTATGTCGAACGTAGAGGGATGACTAAAGCCTTCACATTCGCAAATATTCAGCGCACGCTTGAGATGACCACGGTGTTAAGAGCTATTGGGTGTAACAATTTGCGCTAACAAAAATAATGAGAAAAGTTGCATTTTTAAGCAACGTATGTGAAATAGAGTTGTGCACATAACATTTCTCAGGTGGGCAGTAGTATGAGAAAGAAATTAGACCCTTCAAAAGCGGTCAATTTATATAAAAATTTACCTAAGCAGCACAGAACAGGTATCGCTATCGCGAGTCTGTTTCTTGGCGGGCTTATCCTTTTGCCGTCGGAGCCAGTTGAAGCTAGCCGCCATCAAGAGGCACATATTTTAGACGCGGGCGTGCGCTATCCGGTAGATCTGCATATTACGCCGTCTACTGATGTGTTTTCTGGTGAAGAAGAGTCTACGTGGCAAACCTATAAAGTTCGCAGTGGCGACACATTAGCAAAGCTTTTTAAACGAGCAGGTTTTACTGCCCGCGACGTTTATAATGTGACACAAGCTGGCGAGCTAGCAAAAACACTTGTTACTTTGCTGCCTGGCGATGAACTCTCGTTTAAAGCAAATAAAGACGGTAGTTTTGGAGAATTGAAGTACAAACTGTCTTCAACGGAAACCCTGTTTGTTCGTCCTAGTACGTCTGGCGATGATAACGGGCTTACTGCCCAGCTTGAGAAACGTGATGTCGACATTCGCTATAACTTCGCGCAAGGTGAAATTCACTCTAGCTTTTGGAATGCCGCGAGCGACGCTGGCTTAACCAGTAATCAAATTATGAATTTGGCTGGAATTTTCGGCTGGGATATCGACTTTGCAATGGAGATTCGCTCTGGTGATACCTTCAATGTCGTGTTCGAAGAACAATATATTGATGGTGAGTTTGTTGGCTATGGCGATATTGTGGCTGCTGAATTTACCAACCAAGGTGAACATTTTAGCGCGATCCTTCATGAAGACGGTACCTACTATACGCCTGAAGGCCGCAGTATGCGTAAGAGCTTCTTGCGTGCGCCCGTTAACTTTAGATACGTAAGTTCGAATTTCACAAAAGCGCGTTTTCACCCTGTACAAAAGCGCTGGAAAGCACATCGCGGTACTGACTATGTTGCTGCGGTTGGCACACCAATCATGGCCGCTGGCGATGGAAAAGTGATCAAAGCGGGCTATGATAAATACAACGGCCACCATGTTTTTATTCAACACGGTGAAAAATATACCACCAAATACCTTCACTTTAAGAAACGTGCAGTGAAGGTTGGAGATACCGTTAAACAAGGTCAAACTGTCGGTTATCTTGGTAGCTCAGGTATGGTGACTGGCGCGCATCTACATTATGAATTCTTGGTAGATGGTGTACATAGAAACCCACGAACAGTAGAGCTACCAAAAGCGCTACCGATTGCAAAGGAAGAGCGAGAAAGGTTTATGGAAATAGCAGAACTTCGTCAACAGCAGCTTAACAACAACAAACGTATTATGCTTGCGATGAAATAGCAGCGCTATGGCAAAATATATTGGCCTTATGTCTGGCACTAGCATGGACGGCGTCGACGCCGTCCTGTGTGATATTACACAAACCTCGTGTACTACCCTCGCCGCACATTCAACACCCTATTCAAACGAGTTACTTTCAGCGCTTAACGCGCTTTGCACAGAAGGCCCTGACGAACTGAATAGTCTGGCAATTGCAGACAGACTAGTTGCTGAAACCTTTGCCCGGGTTACCTTAGAATTACTTGAACGAAACGGCCTTACTGCATCAGATATAACGGCCATTGGCTCCCACGGCCAAACAGTACGCCACCACCCAAATGCAGACGTGCTATCGGCACACTTTGCCAAATCCTCAGTTCGAGGTTTTACTTGCCAGATAGGCGACCCCAATACTATTGCCACGTTAACCGGCATTGATGTTATCGCCGATTTTAGGCGTAAGGATATTGCGCTTGGAGGACAGGGCGCTCCCCTTGTTCCCGCCTTTCACAATGCAATTTTTGCTAGTAGTAAAACATATCGCGCCCTTGTGAACATAGGTGGTATTGCTAACGTTTCACTGCTTTCCCCTCAACATGAAGGCCTCGCACCCAGAGGGTTTGATATCGGACCGGGAAATAGGTTAATGGACCAGTGGATAAGCCTTCATTTGAATGAGAGTTTTGATAGAGACGGTGCCTGGGCAGCATCGGGCACCCCTCACTCGGGCCTGCTTCAGCAGCTTCTACTGGACGACTATTTCCAGCTACCTGCGCCGAAAAGTACAGGTAGAGAATATTTCAATATCGACTGGTTAAGTAACACGCTCGCAGATTACTTTCCTTCTAGTACGGCGTTAGATGGTGAAGAGGCGAGTAACAATTTAGCGCCAAAGGATGTTCAGGCTACTTTACTGGCTTTGACCGGCGAAACTATTGCTCGAGATATCAAGACGTACTTACCACGAGTAAATAAATGTAGTGAAGCAAGCGAAGTTATTATTTGCGGAGGGGGCGCATTTAACAAAGCGCTCTTGGCCTATCTTGTGGACGCCTTAGATAACTACAAGGTTTCTGATAGCTTTACTCTTGGCATGCACCCTCAACACGTTGAGGGTGCCGCATTTGCGTGGTTTGCACATGCCTATGTCAATGACATACCCGGCAATGTACCTGAGGTGACAGGGGCATCTAAAGCCACTGTGCTCGGAGCGCTTTTTAAAAAAGCATGAAAAGGGCGCTGTAGCATCGCCCTTCATGAAGAACGCTTATCACCTATTTGGCGATTCCCATTTCCATATCTTTTAACGCCTCAGCATCTACTTTACTTTTATTGTCAACACATCCTTTTTTGGCGCGCATATCGAAATACCCATAGCCACCCACTAGCAAGAAACAAATAGCGGGAACAACATAAGAGATTACTACTCCTGCGCTATCTATAATAGCGGCTTGGAATAACGGCATAATTGCCCCGCCCAGTATTGCCATTACAAGACCTGCAGCACCAAGCTTGGTATCTTCTCCTAATCCCTCAAGAGCAATACCGTAAATCGTAGGGAACATGAGTGATAAACATGCAGATATAGAAACAAGTGCAATTACGCCCGCTAAATTAGGTGACTGAGTCATAAAAATGCACAGCGCCATTGCGATTAGCGACATAATCATTAGAAGTCTCGCTGGATAAAGGTACTGCATGACCCACGTCATAACAAAACGAGAGATAAGAAACACAATCATACTGTATTGCAATATCTCACCACCACTAACCTCATTTCCACCCATAGCTGTCATAGCGTACTGAATAGTAAACGTCCAAACGCAGGTTTGCGCGCCAACGTTAAAGAACTGAGCCAATACACCAAAACGATAGTGCTTGTTTGCCACTAAGCGTTTTAGCGATGCACCAAGCTTAACGTCTTCTACTCTAGACTCTACCGACTCTTGAATGGGCGCTTTAATCAGTGCTATTGCAACCCAAACTAACACAAGCACACAAGCCATACCTACATAGGGCAGCATTACCGCATCAAGTTCAGCTCCGATAACAGATTTAAGCTCGCCTACGGACATGGCTGCCCGCTCTTCTGCTGAGGCTTGATTCAGGTTCGGTAGAATAAGGGTCGCGGCTAAAAATACCCCTAAGTTTGTACCCACAGGGTTGAACGCCTGGGCGAGATTGAGGCGGCGAGTAGCACTTTTCTCACTTCCCATAGCCATTACGTAAGGATTAGCTGAGGTCTCAAGAATAGATAGCCCACCCGCTAATACAAAGAGGGCGGCCAAGAAAAAGCCATAGGTCATAGTTTGACTGGCTGGATAAAACAAAAACGCTCCCGCAGCAGCACACCCTAATCCGGTGAGCACTCCCGTTTTGTAAGAAAAGCGTTTATTGATAAAGGCTGCAGGAATTGCCAGACAAAAGTACGCACCATAATAGGCAAACTGTACAAGTGCTGATTGCAGCGAAGACATGGTAAATATTTTACTAAACACTTTAACAAGTGGGTCAGTCATATTGGCAGCAACCCCCCATGCAGCGAAGCAAATTGTTAATAGTATAAAGGGAAGTAATGTGTCTTTGGAAACTAAAGGGGCGTTGTTTTTCATATAAACGGCCTTTTGCTTGTAAATAATTAGTTAACCAATTTAATCACCGCATTTTATCACTGTCAATAAATCAATTTAGTTTATTTAATTATAAAAAGGTAAAAATTTATACTTTGGATTAAAAGACTAATTAACAAAGCCCTCCACCCTCGAATAACGCATATTATCAAAAAACAAAATATAATATAAATATCAATAATATAAAAAGTAACGTTTGACGGTTTTATGTGAGCCACAATAACTATCTTCGACAATCGAACCTGCTTGAATTTTTAACCAAAATTAAACAAACCAGCAAAAACACATAAATAAACACGGTTGATTTAATCGATACATTTAGATAGATTTCGTCTTGCCTTAAGAAAGTGTTAACACGCTGTTATTTCAATTGGTTCATTTTTTATAGATTTAACAAGGAATTAGCGGGCTACAGACAAGAAATACCTTTGTATTTTTCGTCACAAGGTCATAACAGTTCAAACTCGCAACGTATTTTAATTGAGAGAAAAATGATGGATAAACCTATCTCCTTCTGCACGGCTAAGACAATATCGCAATTTTTCTTTGCAGCGCTTATATCAAGTACGCTCGTATTTTCTACTACCGGTTTAGCATCACAAGGTAACTGGCAAGAAGCGTTCGACTTTCAAGCTAGTTACACCGGCGAGTCAGCGACAAATATTGAGGGAGGTCAGCGACGAGGTAGTGCTTACGCGGGACAGCTTTTTATAGGAGGAGAATTAGATTTAAATACCTTGCTAGATTGGGACGACACTAAAGTTCATATTGCGATGACCAATCGACATGGAAAAAACCTAGCAGAGCATTACATCGGCAATAGCACTTCTGTGCAGGAAATATTTGGTGGTCAAAACACTCGTCTTGCTCGCTTTACTATTTCATCAACATTTCTTGACGGTGACTTGGAAGTAGAAGGTGGACGCACAGTGGCCAACATCAGTTTTTTGGGGTCTGAGCTTTGCCAATACTTTCAAACAAACGCAGCGTGCGGCAACCCCACGTTTGTTTTTAGAACCAGTAACTTTACCTGGTGGCCTGTGTCGAGTTGGGGCGGACATGCAAAATACTGGCTTTCACCAAAGACCTACTTCCATACAGGAATATATGAAGACAATACCAGCCATCAAGACCTGGGGGACCACGGATTTGATTGGGCTACAAATGAGGCCACCGGCGTCGTAGTTCCGTTTACGCTAGGTTATCAAACCACGTGGAATGATGACGAGCTTCCAAAAAGATATGAGATTGGCGGTTGGTACGATGGTGCTGATTATACCGATCCTGTATTTGATGATGAGGGCAACTATGCAGCACAGTCAGGAAATGGTTATGCAGTTAGGAACGGTCGCTCGGGTATATTCGCACGCTTTGAACAAACCGTTACTCGCCCTAACCCACTTACAAAAGAAGGACTAACGCTGTTTGGCGCTGTGCTAACCGGCACTTCAGGCGAATTAATCGAAGACTACTATATAAAAGCGGGTTTCGTATTGCGCGGTACATTTGCCTCACGTCCTGACGATACCATTGGTTTTGTATATACCCGCCAGCAGTATAGTAACGAAGCACTAGAAGACCAGCGTATTCAGCGAGCTCTGAATGGCGGCGTTGGCACGCCGGCAAGTAGTCAAACTATGTTAGAGCTCAGTTATGGTTACCAACTTAACGAACACGTAAGAATTCAGCCAAACGTACACTATGTTATTAACCCCGACCAGTTCGCAGAGCGCGACAGAGTCAACGCGCTTGATGACGCAATTGTTATAGGCCTACGGTTCGACATAAACCTTGCGGCTCTTATTTTCCCTTAATTAAACGCGCCGAAAGGCGCGCTTTTTTTGGTGCCTTACTGTCTAGTGTTGAAATCAAGGATCCTCGTGCACTGAAGTTTAAATGGATATCTTTTCTCTATTGCCTTAGTGATCAATCCAAGTCCCCCATATTTATGTATTCACTACTATCTCAAGTACAAGGGGTTCGTCTATTTCGTGCCCCTTATTGAAGTATTCAGATTAATTAAGGATAAGGAATGACAGATTCAGTACTTTTTAGCACTTTTGATTGGGCAGGTAATACGCTTCAAAATCGAATGGTGTTGGCACCAATGACCCGAGGACGGGCAGGCGCCGATCGCATACCGAATAAAATTATGGGCGATCACTATGTCCAGCGGGCCAACGCGGGCCTCATTATCACAGAAGCTACAGCCATTTCAGAAGAAGGTATTGGATGGGTTGATACTCCAGGAATTTACACCGACGAAATGGTAGATGGCTGGCGCTCTATTGTGGACCGCGTTCACCAAGCTGGCGGAAAAATTATCTTGCAGCTATGGCATACTGGGCGTGCGTCACATAGTGACTTTCATAACGGTGAACTGCCCTTATCAGCCTCAGCAATAAAGATTGAAGGTGATGAGATCCACACACCAAAAGGTAAAAAGCCTTACGAAGTGCCAAAGGCAATGACCTATGATGACATTAAGCGAACTGTTGAAGATTTCAAAAAGGCGGCGGTTAATGCGAAAGCGGCAGGCTTCGACGGCGTTGAAGTTCACGCAGCTAATGGCTATCTTATCAACCAATTTCTAGATAGCCGCAGCAATCAACGTGACGACGACTATGGCGGTAGCCTAGAGAATCGCTATCGCTTCTTAGCAGAAGTCATGGACACTGTACTAAGCGTATGGTCAAGTGAGCAAGTGGGCGTTAGATTATCGCCAAACGGTGTCTTCAACGACATGGGTGCCGATGATTTCCGCGAAACCTACACTTATGTTGCGCAACAGCTCAATAAATTAAACATAGGCTATCTTCACGTTATGGACGGCCTAGCGTTTGGTTTTCACGAGCGTGGCGAGGCTATGACGCTTGCCGAGTTCAGAGCTTTGTATGACGGCATGCTCATGGGTAACTGTGGCTATACAAAAGAAGAAGCAGAGAAACGCTTGTCTGCTGGCGATGGCGACATGATAGCCTTCGGTAGACCATGGATAACCAATCCAGACCTACCTACTCGTTTCAAGCACGATTACCCGCTCGCATCATTCGACGACCCATCTACTTGGTATGGTGGTTCAGAAGAAGGCTATAACGATTATGAAACTTACCGCGAAGAAAGTGGAAAAGACGCCATGACGTCTCTTACTTAGGCATAATCGCGCTTCACTTTTTGTTGGTAAAAAGAGAAAGGCAGAGCTTCCCGCTCTGCCTTTCTATTATGCGCGCTTTAGCGCAATTAAACCTGGCCTACAGATAAAGGCTAAACCATTAATTGAATGACTTTTTCTGAGCAGCTAACACAGCGAGCTTTTCCAAACACGACATCCAGGCATAGTTATGTTGTTCGCACTCTTGCTTGTTCACAAACCCTTGCTGCAAAAGCACGAGCCTAACGTTGTTTCCTTCGGTTTCTTCAAAGTGTATATCTACTGTTGTTATTATCGACTCTTCAATGTCGTCTTCCCATGCCCAGGAAAACGATAGCTGTTCATTTGCTAATATAGTCACGTATTCACCGGTCAAAGACATTTCAATGCCGCTGGGGTCCATCATTTTTATGCGATAACGCCCGCCCTCTTTAAAGTCGCACATGATTTGTGTCACTGAACAATCACCCGGCGCAAACCATTCAGACAGATATTCAGGTTCGTGAAATGCTGCAAAAACAAAGGGCAATGATGCATCTAGCGTTACATCAATTTTAAACTCGTGCATAAAGCCGCCTTAAATAGTCTTCAAGATTAAGAGTCGTTGTATCTTTTATTTTAAGATAAAGGCGTGAGCTTACCAGCGCCATTAATCTTTCATACAAAAAAATCCCGAGCCCGCGTAAGGAAAGGCTCGGGATAAGGAGTACATCCTCAACATTTTTTATCGACTGCTCAATGCAACTTCTTGAGCTAAATAATGACGCTATGCCCCTTTCATCAGTGAGTCCATGCTGGCTTTACTGCCGAAGTGCTGCGAACTAACTCTTTCACTCACCGATAAATACAAGCTGTCGATGTCTGCATTTGCCATAAAATTCTCACAAAAACCTGGCACGTGTGGCTCGATAAAATGTTTAGCGGCTAACATGAAATGGGCAATGAGCTGCTTGACGTTATCGGTTCCCATGGCTATGCGCATAGTGGTTAATTCAATCCCAGCTTTTTTCTGTTCTTCTGTACTAAGTTCAGAGTGAGACGTCAACGCAGGGCATAGAATAATCGTGTTGTTCTGGCCAATACTCACTTGATGACTAAACGCGGGCTCTAGAGCATCAAAGAAGCGAACGAATACATCGCGAGGTAAGTTTGCCGGCGCCATATCAACGGTAAACAACGTACACGGCCAGCCATGTGTATGCTGTTTCTCGCGCAGCCCAGCATTACTGTGTTCAGGCAACGCGTGGCAGTTAACGCGAATTTTATCGTGAGCATTAAGAAATGCAGTAAAGACTTGCGTGTTGATCACTTTCGTCATCATGCGTTGTTCAAGGGTCTTCATACCGTTTAATACGTCAAAGGCCTTTTCAGAATCTAAGAACGCGCCTTTAATGTAATACACATCCCAGAACATGGTTTCTGACCAGTCTACACCATTGGCGGAACTGCCTTTAGGTTGGAACATGAGATGCCCCTCCCCTATCACCACGCCCGCCGTGGTTGCGCCACTTCCACACAAATCTTTGGTGTAGCTGTGGATCACATAGTCTGGTCGAGCAGCCTTATTTTTGTGCTGCAGGGGCTGATGTAAAACAGGCGTAGCAAGCGTTGAGTCCAACATCACCAACGCATTTTGTGCGTGAGCCAGTTCACAGATGCCCGGTACATCCAATACATAACCATGTGGATTACAAGGCGACTCTAGATACACATGCATCTTCGCGCCATTATTTAAGCGAGACGCATGCTCAGTTTTCGTTGTTTGCATAAATTCAGCAAAGCTTTGCGCGTCATAACCGTCAAACCACGCAAGTTGAATATCCATGCGGTTGCTGCGAGCGAAATAATCATGGAGCAACTGATAGACGCCACCGTACACGTTTCTAGAAACGATAAGTACATCGCCGTGACTTAGTACATTTGATAAACAGGCATCAATTGCCGCCATGCCTGAATTAAAGTTCCATGCAAGATAATCGGCGGCGTAAGGGCCCGCTTCCATATCTACAATAGCGTTAGCAAGAGAGATATTAGTTGGGTTTAATAATCGCGAGTAAATTTGGTGAGTAAACTCTTTGCCTTGAAACGCATCATCTACCCACTCGGTACAGGCATAGACATAGGTTGCCGTTCGCACGACCACTGGCGTTGCAGAGAAGAGCGCGGTGACGTTGTCAAATAGAGGATAGTGCCCTTGCGAGCCATTTCCGCTTGATAAACTCTGGTAAGTTGCGCGAAAGGGATTTTGTAACGTATCTAGAATTTTAGCAATCTGGAAAGAAAGAAACTTTTTAGCATTGAAGTACGCGACTCTGTCTTCTTTATCAAGTCCTTGCAAGGTATTGCTGGTAATGTCCCACAATTGCATTACGCTTGCTTGTGCGCCGTAAAGGTGATGTGCAGTACTCGCAAGTGCTTTACCGTAATCGCTTGCTGAATCGATACCAAAGTGAGCGAGCTGTTCATCCACCAGAGCCTGCGTGGTTTCAGCTTGGGTTGTGTTACGCTTTGGAGAGAGTACTTTAGCGTGCTTCACATCAATATGTGTTGCTAGTGGTTTTTGGGCATTATTTTCTGACTGCATGACGATTCCGTTGCGAATTAACTTCAGGTGCAATCAACGTTGCACCAACACCATTTACAAAAATGTAAAACTTAAATCACACTTTTAGAACAACCTGCTGAACGATTTTAGTTGTACGTCTAGGAAAGAAATGTTTACTTACCATGCGTTAAGCGACCAGCCGCGAGGGATTTGGGAATGATAAAACTGACAATACTAAGCGATGAAGCCCATGAAATTGCTGAGGCTTTACAACAGAAAATTGCTGATAGTGATGCATTGCGAGGAACAAATCGTGAGTCATTGCTAACAATAGACCAGGTTACATGCCATCCTGATCAAGTAGATACCGATAATGTGACCGTACTACTTTCCGACCCAGATCTTACCGCTGTTATTATTGATAAGTGTTCGGCGCTAAAGTGGTGTCAGTCAACATGGGCAGGTAATGCACCGCTTCTCAACGCAGGCAGAAAAGATTATGTGCTCACTGGGTTAAAGGGAATTTTTGGCAAGCTCATGCGTGAATATGTATTTGCCTATCTACTCCAGCATGCAAGAAATTTAAACGCTTTTGAAAAAAATCAGCGGGCAGCCACGCCTAAGTGGGAGGCATCGCCTCGCGCTGCGCTTAATGGGCAAACCCTTGGTGTTGTGGGTCTTGGCAACATCGGACAGGCGCTGATACCGGTAGCGAATGCTTTTGGAATGAAAGTGGTGGGTTTAACGCGAAGTGGTAACGATGTAAAAGGTGCTGAGCGCGTGTATACGCCAAGCGAAATAAAGGCTTTTTCCGGTGCCTGTGATCACATCGTTAATTTGATGCCAGACACG
Organism: Alteromonas sp. KUL150; assembly: GCF_009811475.1. Classification (NCBI taxonomy): domain Bacteria; kingdom Pseudomonadati; phylum Pseudomonadota; class Gammaproteobacteria; order Alteromonadales; family Alteromonadaceae; genus Alteromonas; species Alteromonas sp. KUL150. The sequence goes on along the minus strand of NZ_BLIJ01000018.1, from coordinate 46,884 downwards.
CCAACAACACAAAACTTGCTATCTTATGAATTTTTTAATGCTTTAAAACCTCACAGTATATTTATTAACGCAGGGCGCGGAAGTGCTGTAGACGATGAAGCATTAATCAGTGCGCTCGATAAAGGTACTCTTGCTCATGCCGTGCTCGATGTATTTCGGCATGAGCCGTTACCTCCTACTCACCGATTCTGGCAACACCCAAACATTACCATAACGGCTCATACGGCAGCGGAATCCCAGCCAAGTGATGTAGCAAGCGTGTTTTTAGAAAATGCTGAGCGCTATTTAGCGCGTTTGCCGCTTAAGTATCAGTTCGACTTTGCGAAGGGCTATTGATTATCCGATAGCCCATCTTTATCGCTTTTCTTTCTGCTAAAAAGTTTTAGCGCTAACCGCGAGGATCGGTAGCGGTAACCTCTATACGGTTGTGATGCTTTTCGTGAAACGCTAATAATTCTGGAAATGCCTTCATACTGTGTAATTCGCGAAACAGCACCCAGTCGATCATGGTATATAAGCAAATTTCTGGGTAAGTCCATCCGCTAAAACCACCAGCATCAAGCTGGTCAACTAACGCGGTAAGCACAGCTTCAATTCTTTCATTTTGAAGCCTGAAATACATTTTATCTTCACTAATATCAAAGTCTGAACGCTTAAGAAGCATGAGTTGTACAAACGAATCGTTAGCTGCATCTATCAAGGTCAATTGATTTTCTTCTTCCCAAGTTAAGCCGTCGTGATCAAGCTTGTCGGCAAGATAGTTATAAATAATGCGGGAATCAAAAATCATTTGCCCCTCGTCCTCAAGACAAGGCACTTTAAGCGTCGGGTTGCGGGAGGCGAGCAATTCTCGGTCTTCACCCGAAAATATTTGAAGGTTTAAAAATTCGTGCTCAGTGGAGGCGAGTACAATACGTATGCGGCGTACATAGGGAGAAGTCGTTGAGCCATACAATTTCATAACGCTATCCTAAACGTGGTCGTTTGATGAAATTAGTGTAGCCGGAATTTGAAAACAAAAGGAAGTATAAAAACAAGACAACCGATAGGCATACAAAATGATGCGATGTATGCCTATGGTTGTAGAAGTCATCAACGTTTAGCGCATTTTGAATCCGTACAAAAAGCGCTCACTATTTGAAAAAGCCTTATCGCTTTGCGAAGAACGCTAAACGCTGAAGCTCGCACCACAGCCACAGGTTGTAGTGGCATTGGGGTTTTGAACTAAAAACCGTGAGCCTTCTAGGCCATCTACGTAATCAACTACGCCACCAACAAGATATTGTAGACTCATCGGGTCAACCACCATGGTCACCGTGTCTTTCTCGATGGTCATATCGCCTTCGTTCACTTTCTCATCAAAAGTAAAACCATATTGAAAGCCAGAACAGCCACCACCTGTTACGTATACACGTAATTTCAAATCAGGATTTTCTTCTTCTGAAACAAGGGCTTTCACTTTCGCTGCTGCAGCGTCAGAAAACTCTATCGGCAACGCCGTTTCTACAGACATACCCACCTCTAAATTAACTTCGTGCTTACGCACTTTGTGCTTGCTCGCAATTATCTAATACTTGCGGATAGTAAGCAATTATTGGGGCAAAACTTAACGATTCAAGTTTATCCCCACCATCGAGCGAGCAATAAACTAAACGTAAAGATAGAAAAATAAAGCTAAGTAGTTAACACTGAAATACCAGAGCCCCTTTTTTTGGCTCTGTGCACTGAATCATTAAAATCGAGGCGCGCTAATGAATAATACCGATAATACGCTATTGCTTCCTTCTCCCCCTGCTTTGTTTGAGGATTTCGGGCAGTCTCGTTTTGATAGCAAAGAAGAATACAAGGACGCATTAGGAAAACAGCAAGAGAAGCTCTTTCACGTTCAACAATCTTACTTCCATCAGAAAAAGCGTGCGTTGGTCGTTTTTGAAGGCTGGGATGCGTCTGGTAAAGGTGGCGCGATAAGACGTATAACGGAGAAGTTAGACCCTCGTGGCGTAAGCGTATTTCCTGTCGCTAAGCCTGCAAAAGAGGACCAAGACAAGCATTTTCTCTATCGCTTTTGGCAGCACATCCCCTCTCCCGGCACCCTCAAGATATTCGACCGTTCACACTACGGTAGAGTACTGGTGGAGCGCGTTGACCAGCTTATCGACGAAAAGACCTATCAACGAGGTTATGACGAAATAAATGCGTTTGAAAAAACGCTCAGTGATAGCGGGGTACGTATTATTAAGCTCTTTATGCACATTTCACCGAAAGAGCAACGCGAACGTTTTGAGGAACGCCTTCACAATCCATTTAAACGCTGGAAGTTAACCGAAGAAGACTTACATAACCGTAAAATGCGAAAAGAATACGTTAAGGCAGTGAACGAGATGTTTGAACGTACTCACACAAGCTACGCGCCGTGGCGTATTATAAATGGGGAATACAAGTGGCAAGCACGGGTAGACGTATTAGACACTATTGTTGCTAGATTAAGCGAAGGCGTCGATATTTCTCCGCCTCAACTTGATGAGAACTTAATTGCACAGGCCTCTAAACAACTTGATGTAGATGAAGACCTTATCAACAGCTAGCGCACGTAACCGTTAGTCATAGCGTGCTGTAGCTCTGGTGAAAAAACGCTGTGGCACTGGTATAAAACCATTATAGTACTGGCTTCTATGCCAGGGCGCATTTCCCTGCCAGACTTAGCTGTTGCTGTCAGGTAACGTCACATTGAGTTCAAGTACGCTGCAATCGTCATTATTGTCCAGTTGCACCGACACTTGATCGTCAGCAATCGTCACATATTTGCGAATAACCTGAATAATTTCCTGCTGCATCATAGGCAGGTAATCAGGCTCAGTACGCCTTTTACGTTCGTGCGCAACAATGATCTGCAAACGCTCCTTGGCTACCGCCGCAGTGCTCGGCTTTTGCTTCTTCTTAAGCAGGTCGAAAATACCCATTACTTCCCTCCTAGCAGGCGCTTAAAGAACCCTTTTTTCTCTGCTTCAAGGAAACGATGTGGAACAGTTTCGCCCAGCAGACGTTTGACGGCGTCAGCATAAGCTTGTCCTGCATTGGCATCTTCGTCAAGAATAACGGGTTGACCTTGGTTAGACGCTTTTAAAACCGCTTCAGATTCAGGAATAACACCTAATAGCGGTATAGCCAATATTTCTTCAACATCAGCAACACTCAACATTTCAGCGCTTTCTACGCGGGTTGGGTTGTAGCGGGTTAGCAAAAGATGCTCTTTAACTGGCTCGCCTTTCTCAGCGCGCATAGACTTGCTTTGCAATATACCCAAAATGCGGTCTGAATCTCGTACTGATGATACCTCTGGATTGGTAACAACAATAGCTTCATCAGCAAAGTACAACGCCATTTGTGCCCCCTGCTCAATACCCGCAGGTGAATCACAAATGATAAATTCGAAGTCTTTTTTCAGTTCATCAAGCACCGCTTGAACACCATCAACCGTAAGCGCATCTTTATCTCGCGTTTGAGACGCTGGAAGAATAAACAAGTTTTCTGTGCGCTTGTCTTTAATCAAGGCCTGCTTGAGCGATGCCTCTTTATTAATAACATTTACGAAATCGTAAACAACGCGGCGTTCGCATCCCATTATAAGGTCAAGGTTTCGCAAACCCACATCAAAATCTATCACTACCGTTTTATGACCTGCTAACGCAAGCCCCGTACTTATTGCTGCACTCGATGTAGTCTTACCTACACCACCTTTTCCTGAGGTTACTACGATAATCTTTGCCATCTATTCTTTCCTATTGGTGCGTACAAAGCATTAAGCCAACGGCTCTATACGTAATGTTTCTTCTTCTAAATATACTTGTGCAGGCTTCTTCCAGCATTCACCTTTAACGGTTTCGTGCATGATAAATTGCCCTGCAATTGAAATGAGTTCCGCGTCTAGCGACTGACAAAATACACGGGCCCCCGTGTTACCTTTAACACCGGCCAGCGCGCGCCCGCGCAACGTGCCGTAAACATGTATGTTGCCATCGGCGAGAAGTTCAGCACCTTCGCTAACCGACGCTGTCACCACCAAATCACCGCCTTCAGCATAAACTTGCTGACCTGACCGAACCGGGCGGTTTATTACTTTGGCTGGTTTAATTTCAGCTTTCAAAGGCCTTACCGCAGATGGCGGAGCATCACTGCCTGATGACGGTTTCGCGGCGCTAGTTGATGACTGCTGTGCCTGACTGTCGCCGTTATTTTCACTACTATTTCCGTTGCTCGCAGTAGCTTGCTGAGAGGGATTTTGCGAGCGAAGTACACTATCGGTAAACTTGCTCTGGCTGACATCTGCCAAGCCCAAATCGTTAATGGTTGGCTTAAGTTCAGCCACCTCTCCTTTCACCGCCATGGGTTGTAACTGCAAGCGACGACACAGCGCTACAAGCAATTCAAACTCAGTAGCTGACAAGGGTTTTATCAGGTGCAATATCAGTGAGGAACGGGTAAAAAACTGCGGCGCGCTCGCAATCTTTTGCGATAGCTGAGCTTCGAAGTTATCTGGTTCAAAATCTATTACTTCTAACACAATACTGGTGAGCGTAGTGCCCTTCATGCGAAAGCAAGTTTCTGTCATTTTTTCTTCCCGAAAAGGCGTTGCTTTTACCTTGGTACTAGCAAAACCTATTAGCGCAATAGTTTGTCGCCGTCTTACGCAGCGATTCAAATAGTTTCAATGGGTCACTGTATCAAAAAACCTCCGTACATACAGCAACTGTAATGCCCTTTTCACTGCTGTGTTAGCCAATATTATGCCAATAAGCGAATTATTTTTAACGAACAAAGGGATTCACCAATATTGCTTCAGAATTGAAGGTTATTTCACCATAAAAAAAGTGCGGTAAAACACCGCACTTTTTTAATACTACATCTCTGTTTTAAGCGCTTAAGGACGAGTAAGTGCTTTAGGGTCGAGCAAGGTTTCTAGCTCATCTCTGGGTATATCTGTCATGGCCTCGGCAACGTCAATAACCGGTTTATTCTCTTTATATGCCGCTTTGGCTATTTCGGCTGCTTTTGCATAGCCAATGACAGGATTGAGGGCGGTAACCAATACTGGGTTTCGATAGAGCGGTGTCTCAATGTTATCTTTATTAACAGTGAAACCTTCAATGGCTTGCTCGCCGATAAGCTTGGCGCTGTTGGTCATTAGCGACAAGCTTGATAATAGATTATTAGCAATCATAGGCAGCATGACGTTTAGCTCAAAATTACCCGACTGCCCTCCCACTGTTATGGCTGCATCGTTGCCTATAACTTGTGCACAGGCCATCGCCACCGCCTCGGGGATCACTGGATTCACCTTTCCTGGCATAATTGACGAGCCAGGCTGTAATGCAGGTAAGGCAATTTCACCAAGACCAGCAAGCGGCCCCGAATTCATCCAACGCAAATCGTTAGCTATTTTCATGAGCGTAACCGCAAGACTTTTGGTCGCGCCAGATAATGTGACTGCGGTATCTTGAGAACCAATAAGCGCAAAGAAATTGTCTGCCGGTTTAAAGCCTACATCGGTAAGCGCATTTAAACTATCGGAAAAGGTAACCGCGAATTCCGGGTGTGCATTTACGCCTGTACCTACGGCGGTACCGCCCTGAGCAAGAGTTTGAATAGCAGGTTGCACTGCACGCAGTGTTTTAACTTGCTGCTTAAGCTGTGCTGCCCACGCTAACAAACTTTGGTCCATTCCTACCGGCATGGCATCCATTAAATGGGTGCGCCCTGTTTTGCTGTACTGCGACACCGACTTTGCTTTTACCTCGATGATGCCAATTAGGCTTTCGACAGCCGGTATAAGCTCGTTTGTAAGCGCCATGGCGCCACTAACATGAATAGTTGTTGGTATGACATCATTAGAACTTTGACCATAGTTAACATGGTCATTGGGGTGAACCTCTTCATCTGCGTAACCCGAAGCCAATTTCCCAATGACTTCGTTCGCGTTCATATTGGTACTTGTCCCCGAGCCCGTTTGAAAAATATCGACGGGAAAATGCTGCACAATATCTTCAAGAGAAAGTAACTCGTCACAGGCTTTAACAATGGCTTGCCCACGATTACTATCAAGAGCGTTGAGTTTCATATTGGCTTGTGCTGCCGCTTTTTTCACTGTAACAAGTGAACGTATAAAAGCTTCAGGCATACGCTGCCCGCTTACTGGAAAGTTTTGAATAGCCCGCTGAGTTTGCGCGCCGTAAAGCGCATTTTCAGGGACTTGAAGTTCTCCCATGCTATCGCGTTCTGTGCGTGTTGCTGTCATTACTCGTATCCTTGTGTTGGTGAAACTCGTGTTATGTGGCATGCCCATAAGCGCTTACGCGTCATTCACATTGGTGCAGGCGACTCTGTAAGCTTTCTATTCTGTAAGCTCTCTAAAGAAAATAGGGCACTAGCAAATGCATATCTATTTTTATTCTTGCAAGCGCAATTCGATCACTCTCGCTGCGAGCATAGCGCTCAGCTTTAAGCAGAGGCTTGTAAAGATGCGCTAAACAACTGTAACGCCAGTGCTGACTGACCATTGGGTCGCACATGGTTTCATAAAGCACTTCAACTGCATTTTGGTAGACAGAAAATTTGTCGCTATCGCTTGGCAACAAATCAGCAATGCAGGTTACGCCATCAAGATTATATATATTCAATACATCCAGCTCATCTGCGCTGTTTCCGAGTCGAACTTGTTGCTGTACATTGCTTATCGATGACATAGGCTTCCTTGTGCGTTAAAAGTTATGAAAGACGAATCAAACGCCCCCTAAGCACAAATACAAATGATAACCATTAACATATACAATGATCCAGTGGTATTCTTTCCCGTATAGTTAACCGAGTCTTCTTATTCCACCGAAAGGTGCAGTTACTTTAAATTCAAAGGATAATTTTTATGATCAAGAAATTACTTGGTGGCACAGCCCTCTTCTTTTTGGCCTCTAGTGCATTCGCTAATGATTGTGAGGTTACTGTAGAATCAAACGATGCCATGCAGTTCAACACCTCGAACGTGACCATTCCGGCGAGCTGTAGCGAATTTACGGTGACACTTAAACACACTGGCCAATTGCCGAAACAATCTATGGGCCACAATTGGGTTATGACGACTAAAGCCGATGGTCAAGCTGTGGCAACCGATGGCATGAGTGCAGGGTTAGATAACAACTATGTAAAGCCTAATGATGAGCGCGTTATCGGCGCTACAGATATTATCGGTGGTGGCGAGCAAACCTCAACTACGTTTTCTGTTGAAGGCTTGAGCAAAGATGAAGAATATATGTTTTTCTGCTCATTTCCAGGCCATATCGGCATTATGAAAGGTACGGTGACCCTTTCTAGCTAGCAGTTCACTTATACCAGTCTGCATAGATTGGTATTAAACAGGCGCGCCTTTAACGGTGCGCCCTAGTTTGGACAGCAGTACTCCAGCATTAAAGTTGTAACGGGCACGACATCTTAAATAGAAAAAGATATGAGAATGAAGTGCAAAAAGGGCCCCCCAAACGTTGCAGCAAAAGCACTGCTTAAAACCACTTACTCAATCTCTACAGAAAGGGCCTCGCTCCATGGAACCCCTATCTCATAAGTACCCTTTCGAGTTTTGTATTGATAAACTGATGTAGTGAACTCAACGGATTCCACATCGATATCTTTATCAATGGTGAGGATAACGTTAACCGCTTGGAAAAAACGAAACCGATACTTAACGTTCTCTGCTAACAGGTTCGACTCACCAGATTTGAGAGTAATAGGTTCGCCGTTTTTTTTACCTACAACAGCAATCGTTAAATCGCCATTTATCACCGCCTTTTGCTGTTTTGACTGCAATAAAACCAACCTTAATTGATATGTAGTGTCGCTTAGTTTGAAAACCTCTACCCCTTCGATAGCAAAGCCGTCTTCAGTTTTTTCTGGCGCCATTACCCGTTCGTAAAAGCTGATTAACTCTTGCTGAGCTTCTATCTCTTTTTTCTGTTCACTGAGTGTATTAACAATTTTTTCAGCTTCTAACGACGCAATCTCAACGGCCACTTCAAGCTGATTCACTTTAGTCGTTAACGCATTGTTCTCTTCAGACAAAATAGCAATTGTCTCTTGCTGCGCATGAACTTTTTTACTGTCGCCCTCGTCAATCATACGGGCGAGTTTATAACCAAATCCCACCATGCCTAGCATTATAAAAGCCACTAGCAGTGACCATTTGTAGTTTCCTAAAATGTGTTTTAACTGATCGGTTGTCATGATCTCTATATCAACAAAAATGCAAAACGCTAACGCGTTCTAAATATTATGAATTTTAAGTGTTTATGGTAAGCTGCTAGCTACGTTAACCTACTGTAACACAACATGCGCTTGCAGGCTTTAAGAGAGGAAGTAGCTCACCCACGCACATCCATTCAGTTGTGCATGCTGGGCATTGTAGGGGGAACCTGCGCGGCGCTTATTATTATCTTGTTCCGGCTATGTGTGGAATGGCTGCAAGAAACAGGCGTATCGTCGCTTAAATCGGTTCTCACTCACGATTGGTTAGTATGGTTTATCATGCCCTTGATAAGTGTGGGGCTGATACTCTTCATTGCTTTTCTAACTGGCTTCAAACATTACCGCCTTGGTATTCCCTTCGTTATTCACCGGGTAAAATATTATTATGGCTATGTGCCTCTAAGAACCACCATCAACCAATTTTTTGGCGGTATGCTTGCGTTAGCGGGCGGGTTTGTAGTGGGAAGAGAAGGCCCCTCAGTACACATGGGCGCGTCAAGTAGCAGCTTTTTAGGCCAGTGGCTTCGCCTTCCTTACAACAGTATTCGAATACTTGCTGGCTGCGGTATTGCTGCTGGTATATCTGCCTCGTTTAATACCCCCTTCGCCGCAGTTATCTTCGTAATGGAAGTTGTGCTCCGAGAATACAAAATCCATATCTTTGTTCCCATCATGCTAGCTGCAGCCTGCGGTTCGGTACTTACGCGTATCGTGTTTGGTGAGGTCAACGAACTGTCATTCTTATCGTTTAACGCGTTTAGTCAATGGATGTACTTTTACTTGGTTCTTTTAGGCATTCTTTTAGGTGTCTTAGCTGTATTATTTAACAGTCAGCTAATGCGTGTTATGACACTTTTTAGACCGGTATCTATGGTGTGGCGACTTGTACTCGCAGCTTTGATTACAGGCACTATTGGCATGTTCATTCCTGAGGCTCTTGGCGCTAATTTTATAGACGTTGAGCATTTGTTTGATAGCTCCCCTGGCGCGCTCCTGCTTGTTTCAACCTTGGTGTTCAAAGTAATTTTAGCGGTTTTTGCCATTGGCTTGGGCATACCAGGAGGGATAATAGGTCCAGTAATGGTGATCGGAATGCTAGCGGGTGCAGTGCTTCTTTTACCATTATCTTACTTTATTGATGTTCCCGAATTTACTAATAGCTTTGCGCTACTAGGCATTGCAGGTATGTTGACTGCAGTACTACATGCCCCGCTTGCAGCCCTATCAGCGGTTATGGAGCTTTCTTACAGCCCGCAAATTATATTGCCGGCCATGCTTGTTATCGTGCCAGCTTATGTTACTTCCACGCAATTTTTTGGAAACCGATCCATATTTATACGGCAGCTTGACTATCAGAACCTGCCCTACGCGATTTCTTCAATTCGAGAAGCGCTGGAGAAAACTGGGGTACTCGCTGCAATGAATACCGAATACAAGTTGTTTCACGATGCTCCAGAAGCTGCACTTTTCAATTATTTAGAAAGTAATCCAACACAAATTGTCGTTCAAAAATCAAAGTTTGAAATAGATGTGCAGTATAAACTGGTCCAATACAATGTCAGTCTGGAACACGATGCGACGGCGCTTAACTACTACGAGATGGAAGGCATTAGCGCCCAGTCAACGCTGCACGAGGTGTATGAACATCTCAAAAATTCGCGCTCTGGCGCAGTTTATATTTACGATCAAGAACTTAACGATATTATTGGCGTAGTTACCTGGAATATCTTGCAAAGTTTTTTACAGAAGGCGCAATATTAATATGTACATTTTATGGTTTAAGGCACTGCATATCTTTTTCATGTTGGCGTGGATGGCAGGGCTTTTTTATCTACCACGGCTTTTTGTGTATCACGCCACCACTCAATCACAAGTTGTAAAAGACGAATTTAAAGTTATGGAGCGTCGGCTATGGTTCTTCGTAACCCCGTTCGCCTTGTTAACTCTAGCATTCGGCGTTGCACTTATTGTCAGTTATGGCGGTACATGGTTTAAAATGTCAGGGTGGCTTCACATAAAGTTATTGCTTTTACTTGCTATTTACGGGTACCACTTCTATTTGTTTAAGTTGTTGAAGCAATTTGAGCGAGACGAAAATAGGCATTCTCCTCGCTTTTACCGTTTTTTGAATGAGGTACCGGTATTGGCTATACTCGCTATTGTTTGTTTGGCGGTAGTAAAGCCTCTTTAGCGAAAAATTCACCCCTTTGGGGCTTGATAAAAGGAGTATCGAGCCCTGAAGCGATAAACCAGCAATAACGACTGTAAGCGCAAGAAAGCACCGGGTTAAAGCTGTTTCTCGGATTTAAATAAATGTAATTATCGGAATACGACATGGACGACAGTAATCAACACCTTAAAGATTTGCTCAAACAAACAGATTTGGCCTTCAAAGCCTTGATGAGGGAACCGGCTTCCTTGCGGTTAAACGAACAATACGAAAAAGCGAAGCTGGAACTAGACAGTTACACAGCTTCCCTCAAACACACATTAAATCAGCGCCAGCATCAGCGACAGCGATAGCTGCAAAACTTAATGTGCAAGCAAACAGTAGTTAATTATTGCTGAATGTCTCAAACTGATTAGGCAACGCCCCAGCCAATTCGCCCGAAAGCTTTGTATAATCGGCAAGTACTGACGGCAACTGCTTTATCAGTAGGGCCATGTTAATTTTTAACTGCTCGGTTTGTTCTTCATTGCGATACGAAAGGGCTAAATCCACATTTGCCAAAGTAGAAAACAGCTTTAAACAACGTGATAGTTGCGCTTCCGGCGCTTCTTTAGTGCTGTTACTGCTCTTTTTCTCGAATTGTTGCCACGCATTTTCCCAAACGGGTTCTAATAACTTGTGGACATGAAGTAGTCCGGTCAACCAGCTTTCTAATGCTTTCGAGGGTCTTCTAAAGCCATTCACCTCTTCGGCCAAAATTAGTTCCTTAGGCAGTGGTGACTTTTCTTGTCGCATAAAATCGAGATGCGCGCGTAAACCATTCATCAGCGCATCAGCCAGCCTATCTACGTCCTTATCTACAAGTTTACTGTCACCTGACTGAATTAACCAAGGCATCCACTGCTCGGGCATGGGTATCTCTGGTGCGGAGGCTACGGCAAAGATCATCCCATCAACTTGGTAAGTAGAAGGAAGAACGTTTTCAAAATTAGGCAACGACACAATATCGCTCACCATCGTTATCGGATAGCCGTCTTTCACCATTAATGTCCTATTTTAATTTGCGTTCTATTTCGTGAAACGGTAGTCTGCGCGCCCACTTTGCTAAGGGCGTATTTTTTAACCTTTTACCCTCACTTAAACTGGGTAAAGGCGAGAGAAAATGACTTGCCCGCATTGGGTACGCGACAATAGGTTTAAAACCAATCTGTTACTGTATTGGTTTAGCGGTACTGTTGCGTGCTCGCCTACCTATTGTCATGATAGCAAAACTTAACTAAGAGTCGTTGCAATGGCAAAAGATAAATCAGGATATATCATCGCGGCCGCATTTATAGGGCCGGGAACAGTAACCACAGCAAGCTTAGCAGGTGCTAACTTTGGTTTTCACCTCGTATGGGCGCTGCTTTTTTCCATTTTCGCTACTATAGTGCTGCAAGATATGGCGGCTCGATTAGGCGTGGCCAGTGGCAAGGGCTTGGCCAGTGCAATGAAAGATATGGCATATAAACCCTGGCTAAAAAATGTGTTTATTTTGCTTATAGTCAGTGCCATCGGTATCGGAAATGCCGCCTATGAGTCTGGAAATTTAACCGGAGCAGCTATTGGTCTAGATGCCTTCATTAATATAGGCATCGGTCCATGGGCCAGCATATTGGGCACTATAGCGATTGTCTTGCTTTGGTCTGGAAGCTACAAATGGATTGAAACCGTTCTAGTCTATTTGGTGTTTATTATGGCTGGGGTGTTTTTAGTTACGCTATTGGTAGCCAAGCCTGACGTTGCTGCTATGTTTAGCCAATTCATCTCCCCCCGCTTGGATGCCGATGCGATTACAACGGTGCTAGCGCTAATTGGCACAACTATCGTTCCCTATAATTTATTCTTACACGCTAGCCTCGTAGCTAAATCATCTCAAGGACAGAATAAACACGACGCTGTTGTTGCCTGTCGCAATCAATCTGCGAGAGCAATAAGCATGGGCGGACTTATCACACTAATTGTAATGGCCACGGCCATGATGGCGTTTTTCAATCAAGCTGCCACCATGGACGCATCTAATATGGGAGAACAGCTCAAACCGGTTTTAGGTGATAAAGCGCAGTGGTTCTTTGCACTTGGTTTGTTTGCAGCCGGATTGACCAGTGCGATCACGGCACCGCTCGCAGCCGCTTACGCAGTAACTGGTGCGCTTGGTTTATCTGACAATATGCAAAGTAAAAGCTTCAAGGCGGTGTGGTTCATTATTATTGTTATAGGTGTAAGCGTTGCAGCACTTGGCTTTAAACCGTTACCCGCTATCTTGTTCGCACAAGCCACCAATGCCCTGCTACTCCCTATCATTGCCATATTTTTGCTAGTGGTAATGAACAAGAGCACTGCGTTGGGAGAATTTAGAAACACGTGGAAAAGTAACGTAGCGGGCTTTGTGGTAGTAGGCACTGTGATTGGTTTAGGTTTATATAAACTAATCGGCGTTTTTGGCTAGTTACAGAAATGAGGGCAGAATTAATCTGACTTTTTTGTAAGTTAACCCTGTTAGCAGGTTTTAAAAGCAGTAAGCCAACGTAACTAACAGAATGCATAGAAAAAGGGCCGCTTTGGCCCTTTTTAACGTCAATAATAGGTTAAAGCTTTCAGCTTTGGGCTTAAAAGCACTTTGCCCCCGACTTTAGCTGGCTAGGCGTTGGAGAATGTCTTGGAGCATCCCCTTGCTGCAGCCGAAATTAATTCGAAAATGATCCGCTTTGTGAAAGTCGATGCCAGGCGATGGGCCCACGCCTTTTTCCTCTGCCCACTGCTGAACATTTTCAACGCCAAGGCCACTTGCATCCACCCAAGCAAGGAAGGTGGCGTCAGCTTTTAGCATACGCAGCCCATCTATGCTGTTAATGGTATTGAAGACCATATCTCTGTTTTCACGCAAGTAAGTAAGTTGCTGTTGGTGCCAATCGTCACACTGGGTAAAAGCCGCTTCAGTTGCTGCCAGCCCCAATACGGTAACCCAAGGCACAACACCTGCTGCGGCATTAGTAAATGCCTGACGCAGTTGGCGGTTGGGAATAATAGCAAATGAGGTACCTAAGCCCGCTATATTGAAGGTCTTGCTCGCGGCCATTAAGGTAACGCTATTTTCCGCAAGGTTTGATTCACGCCCTGCAGGAATATGCGTTTTTCCCTCTTCTAAAATGAGGTCGCAGTGAATCTCATCGGAACAGAGAGTTACATTGTTTGCGTTACAAATATCGGCAATACGATCTAACTCTTCTTTAGACAATACCGAGCCCACAGGATTCATTGGGTTACATAGAATAAACAGTTTGCATCGAGGATCTGCTGCCTCTTTTTCTAGTGCATCAAAGTCTAATGTGTAGCGCGCGCCTTCTACCTCATTAATCGTATCGGCGCTGTCACCATTAGCATGTTGAACTACCGTACCAATATCAACCCGCTCTAGGCCATTTAGCTTAGGTGCAGCTAACAAAGGCGGGTAATTCGGGGTTTGAATAAGCACTTTATCGCCTGTCTCACAATAAGCTTTACAGGCAACGTTAAACGCTGGCACCACGCCAGGAGTCCACACTAACCACTCTGGCTTAATGTTCCAATTGTGCTTATCCTTAAGCCATCTAACTACCGCTTGAATTGCACCTTCATGGTGTGCCGGAAGAATGTATCCCAAATTACCATGTTCTACATAACCTGAAATAGCATTGAGTATTGGCTGAGCACAACGGAACTCGGTATCGGCAACCCACGCAGGAATGACGTCTTTTCCTTTGTACTTTTGCCATTTAAACGAGAAAGTGTCTTTTCGAGGGGGGGTATTATCGAATAACGTGCTCACATTACATCCTGTTGCATAAAAACTTGTGGCAACAGTGTAGAAGTTTCCTACGTTATAAACTAGGGTGAATATCGTGATTTAACGCTATTTCGCTAGATCGAAATGTACTTAAATAGAGATAAATAACATCACTTAATGCCATTACCTTTTGTGTGCAGCTACTTCTTGGGTCTTTTGAATTAATTCCATCATATCAAGTGGTTTAGCTAAAAAACCCGTGACTTGAAGTTTACGAGCCTCAATAACCAGTTCTTTATTTGGGTCCGCGGTAATAAGTAAAAATGGAACGTTGAGACCTGAAGAATGGCAGGTTTTCAACAAGCTTAAACCATCGTAATCCGGCATAACTTGATCGCTAATAATGAGATTCAACGAGTCAGAAGTTTGCTGTAATAAAAAGTCTCGAGCAAATTTGCTGCGTGTAAACGAATAAACGGTGGCGTCTAACTGCGTTTCCAGCGCATCAGTTATCATATCAAGTGTGATAGGGTCGTCTTCGACTACGGCTACAGAAAACAATACGATCCCCTTAAAAATCGGTAAGTAATTATAATTTATGCCAGCTTAAGGCCTTTTTTAGGCCCGAACCCAATTAATCTAAGCATAGGTGGGTAAATTACCTTTGACCACTACCCATTGGTCGAAATTTTGGCCACTTTATACCGTTAATCCGCATAGATAAGTGCCCACTCAGAATAAAAAATGCCAGCGAAAAGCTGGCATTTTAAAAGTTGTTTAAGTCTTAGAAGGTATTAAGACTTAGGCCCGCGTGATGCACGCTTACGCTCGTTTTCAGTAAGAAGCTTCTTACGAATACGGATAGAAACAGGCGTTACTTCAACGAGTTCGTCATCATCAATAAACTCAAGCGCTTGCTCAAGAGACATCTTAATTGGTGGAACGAGTGTCTGCGCCTCATCAGTACCAGATGCACGAACGTTAGTAAGCTGCTTACCTTTAAGCGCGTTTACAGTAAGGTCATTGTCACGACTGTGAATACCAATAACCATACCTTCATATACTTCTACACCGTGTCCGATAAATAGGCGACCACGCTCTTGAAGGTTAAACAAGGCGTTAGTTAGCGCTTTACCGTTAGCGTTGGCAATAAGCACACCGTTTTTACGCTTACCAATGACACCGCCCTTATAAGGACCGTAGTGATCGAACGTGTGGTAAAGCAAGCCAGAACCTGACGTCATCGTCATAAATTCAGTTTGGAAACCAATTAGGCCACGGCTTGGAATAATGAAGTCGATACGCACACGACCTTTACCATCTGGTGACATATCTGTCATTTCAGCTTTACGAAGACCCAGTTGCTCCATAATAGAACCTTGGTGCTGCTCTTCACAGTCGATGGTCAAGGTTTCGAAGGGCTCTTGTGTTTCACCGTCAACTTCTTTCAAGATTACTTCTGGACGTGATACTGCAAGCTCGTAACCCTCACGACGCATGTTCTCGATAAGTATACCTAGGTGAAGCTCACCACGACCTGATACGCGGAATTTGTCCGGATCTTGCGTCTCTTCTACGCGAAGTGCAACGTTGTGTACTAACTCATCGGTTAGACGCTCAAGAATGTTACGTGACGTTACGTATTTACCTTCTTTACCCGCAAACGGTGACGTGTTTACTTGGAACGTCATGGTTACTGTAGGCTCATCAACCGATAGTGGAGGAAGCGCTTCTACCGTGTTCACGTCACAGATGGTGTCAGAGATCTTCAGTTCACCAAGACCAGAAATTGCAATAATGTCACCCGCGTGAGCAGAACTCACCTCATGACGAGCAAGACCAAGGTAGCCATAAACTAGGCCAACTTTTCCGTTGCGCTTTTGACCATCGGCAGTAACGATAGTGACTTGTTGGTTAGTCTTCACAGAACCGCGCTTAACGCGACCAACGCCGATTACACCTACATAAGAGTTGTAATCAAGCTGAGAAATTTGCATTTGGAATGCGCCGTCGATATCTGCATCAGGTGGAGATACTTGGTCGACGATAGTTTGGAACAATGCCGTCATATCGTCTTCTTTAGTATCTGCATCAAGTGATGCCCAACCGTTTAGTGCAGACGCATAAACAACTTGGAAATCCAGTTGATCGTCAGTAGCACCTAAGTTGTCGAACAAATCGAAAACTTGGTCTATTACCCAATCAGGGCGAGCACCTGGCTTGTCGATTTTATTGATAACAACAATTGGCTTAAGACCTTGGGCAAACGCCTTTTGCGTTACGAAACGCGTTTGCGGCATTGGACCTTCCTGTGCATCTACAAGTAGAAGTACAGAGTCGGCCATTGACATTACGCGCTCTACTTCACCACCAAAGTCAGCGTGTCCTGGAGTATCGACGATATTGATACGGTAGTCGTTCCAGTTGATCGCTGTATTCTTAGCTAGGATGGTAATGCCACGTTCTTTCTCGATGTCGTTCGAGTCCATTACGCGTTCTTCTTGCTCACCTCGAGATTCAAGGGTGCCAGACTGCTGTAACAGTTTGTCTACCAGGGTCGTTTTACCGTGGTCAACGTGGGCGATGATTGCGATGTTACGCAACTTATTTATATCAGTGGTATTCATGCTTATATAGAGCCTGTGTAAATCAACGACTACTGCAATTCAGTGGAAAGGAGTATGCGTTAGATTTGTTGCAAAAAAATGCAGATAGAAAATTTGCGCGGATTGTACAGAAAAACCACGGCATTTGCGCATCTTTTTTTTTGATGTGGACACGTTTTATTGATTTTCAATCACTTGTTCAACTATTGAACACTTATGTTGCACCGGATTGAATATATTAGGTAGCCATATGCTGCAAAGTATTCTAGGCTGATTATCGTAAAAAAAGAGCAAATCACCACAAGGGTGCAAGAGCGCACAGTTATGGTGCATTTCAACTTAAAAGGAAGTGATAGGTGCCCCGCTATGCCACAGAAATCGGCATGCATATAGATGGCATGATAATCGCTTTCACTTTTTTCACTGTTGGGGTGAAGCTGATCATCCCGCATTTTTTACATTAAACCTGGAGGACACGATGTCGATTGATAAGGCATTAGAGCTTATTAAAGAAAGTGAAGCGAAGTTTGTAGATTTACGTTTTACCGATACAAAAGGTAAAGAACAACACGTATCTATCCCTGCGGGCCTAGTTGATGAAGAGTTTTTCGAAGAAGGTAAAATGTTCGACGGTTCTTCAATCGCTGGCTGGAAAGGCATCAATGAATCAGACATGGTTCTTCTTCCAGATGCGGACAGCTGTGTTGTAGACCCGTTTGCTGAAGAAACACAAGTAAACATTCGTTGTGACATCGTTGAGCCTTCTACTATGGAAGGTTATGAGCGCGATCCTCGTTCAGTTGCTCGTCGCGCAGAAGAGTACCTAAAGTCAACAGGCATTGGTGACACTGTATTCTTCGGTCCTGAGCCAGAGTTTTTCCTTTTCGACGACGTTCGCTTCCACACAGACATGGCGGGTTCTTTCTATAAGATCGATTCTGCAGAAGCCAAATGGAATTCAGGTGAAGAATTCGAAGGCGGCAACATGGCACACCGCCCAGGCGTTAAAGGCGGTTACTTCCCAGTACCACCAGTAGATTCTGCGCACGACATCCGTGCAGCTATGTGCTTAGTAATGGAAGAAATGGGCCTTGTAATCGAAGCGCACCACCACGAAGTAGCAACAGCTGGCCAAAACGAAATTGCATGCCAATTCAACACGCTAGTTAAGAAAGCTGATGAAATTCAAGTTTACAAGTATGTAGTTCACAACGTTGCACATGCATACGGCCAAACTGCTACCTTTATGCCTAAGCCACTTGTTGGCGATAACGGTTCTGGTATGCACTGCCACCAGTCTATCTCTAAAGATGGCGTGAACATCTTCGCGGGTGACAAGTACGCAGGTCTTTCTGAAGAAGCACTTTACTACATTGGCGGTATCATTAAGCACGCGCGTGCAATCAACGCATTTGCAAACGCGTCGACTAACTCATACAAGCGTCTAGTTCCTGGCTTCGAAGCGCCGGTAATGCTTGCTTACTCAGCACGTAACCGCTCAGCGTCTATTCGTATTCCACACGTAACTAGTGATAAAGCGCGTCGTATCGAAGTTCGCTTCCCTGACCCAACAGCTAACCCATACCTAGCGTTCACTGCAATGCTTATGGCTGGTCTTGATGGAATTAAGAACAAGATCCACCCTGGCGATGCAATGGATAAAGATTTGTATGACCTACCTGCAGAAGAAGCAGCGGAAATCCCAACAGTTGCAAGCTCGCTAGAAATGGCGCTTGAAGCGCTTGATAACGACCGTGACTTCCTTAAAGCCGGCGGCGTTATGTCAGACGACATGATCGATGCATACATCGACCTTAAGTCTGAAGAAGTAACCAAACTTAACATGACAACTCACCCAGTTGAGTTTGATATGTACTACAGCGTGTAATCACACCTGTATAGCGATATATACTAAAGCCCGCTTTGCGGGCTTTTTTTATGCGCGCTAATTATCTACTATGGTTATGTGGTTTCGGTAAAAAGTACTAATAGAGCCCCCTTTTTGGCAGAATTTAGTATGCGCTTGCTTTAGTCATATCTAGCCAGACCAATTAAGTGATCGGCCAAAGGTAATTAACAGGCAGCCCAACAATTCATTGATTAGGTAACAACACGTGCAAAACATGACGCGAAATATCTGCTTACTATCTCTGCTGACGCTGGCTAGCTATGGGCTGCTTCCTTTAAAGGCCACTGCGATAAGTCAAGATAATGAACAAAAAAGTACGCAGCAAGATGCACAAATGAACGACTCAGCTGAAGGCGTCAATGCACCCGTCGCTGGAACCTCTTCTTCTACAACAATCTATAAAGTAGTTGGAAAAGATGGATCTGTTACTTACACCGATAAGCCGCAAAAAAATGCAGAGCCATTAGCGTTTGATGAAAAAACACAGAACGTAGTTACCGCTGCGAAAGTTCCCCCGCCACCACCACTCAAGCCCGATGCACCAAAGCCGAAATACCGCGTAGTAATCAAATCTCCAGCACCTGAGGCGACAATCCGAAATAATTTAGGTGAAATTACCATTTCAGCGACTCAAACTGGTGCACCTAAAGCACCTATCTATCGGTTAATTCTTGATGATGCCCCAATTGCTAGCAATAATTCCGGCGTTTTTAAGTTATCTGGTATCCATCGTGGGGCACACACCTACAAAGTTGAACTAACTAACAATACGGGCAAGACTCTTGCATCGTCTCCAGTTCAAACCCTTTACCTTCATCAGGCATCGGCGTTAATTAATAACTAATAGCGTGCAACCATTGTTATGCAAGCGCACCACAGAGGTTCAGTGAATATTTATTGCTGAGTTCTTTATTCGCGCACCGCATCATTGCAAGCTACAATGCACGAACATGGTGCAAAGGAGACGAGCTCGGATGCATTCCACCGAGTTAGAAACACAACAGCTAATCAATAGCTTAAACACCGCATTGGTGATGGTAGACAATAAACTTACGATTGTTTATGCCAACCATGCGGGTGAAGCTTTGTTTGAAACTGGGTTAAAACAGCTTATCGGACACCCACTTCAAGACTTCTTTCTACCGGGCACAATAGAGACCACCCGCCTTAAAGCCGCTATAAGGAAAGGTGAAGATTTCACCGAGAATGAAATTAAATTGGCGTTTAGAGATAACCGCTACGTATCTGCTGATTTGACTGTAACGAATTTGCACTTTGAAGACGGCCCACGCCTGCTATTTGAAGTTAAAAAAATTGATCAGCAAAAGCGCATAACGCGAGAAACACTGCAAAACGCACAGCATTATGCTGCCCGAGAACTAGTGCGTGGCCTTGCTCACGAAATTAAGAACCCACTTGGCGGCATTCGCGGCGCAGCACAGCTTTTAGAAAAAGAGCTAAACGACGAGCACAAAGAATTTACCAGCATGATCATTGAGCAATCTGATCGTCTTCGCAACTTGGTTGACCGTCTACTAGGGCCCAATTCACTGCCACGATTCGAAGAAAGCAACGTGCATCAGGCCCTTGAAAAAATCCGCAGCCTTATGCGATTTGACTCCGATAGTCCTATTGCCATTGTTCGCGATTATGATCCGAGTATACCGCCACTGATGCTCGATCCAGATATGATCCAGCAAGCGGTGCTCAATATTGTTCGCAACAGTGTTCAGGCGCTAACAGAAAGCGAAACGCCTAATCCAGAAATAAAATTAGTAACACGCATAGAGCGCCAGATGACGATTCAAACAAAACGTTATGCGCTAGTGGCAAAAATAAAGATTATTGATAACGGACCGGGCATTCCGCCGGAAATTAAAGACACACTTTTCTACCCCATGGTCACAAGTAAACAGAATGGCTCTGGGCTGGGTTTGTCAATATCACAGACCCTAATCAACCACCACGGCGGCAAAATAGATGTAGACAGCTACCCTGGTCACACTGAGTTCGTAATTTATCTACCAATCGATCGTAAGGAGACAGACGATGACGAATGAGTCTGTGTGGATTGTCGATGACGACAGTTCTATTCGTTGGGTGCTGCAAAAGGCCTTACAGGCAGCTGAAATAAGCTGTTTAAGTTTTGAAAACCCTGAAGATTTATTACTTCAACTTCAAAGCGGCCAAGCCCCTGAAGTCATCATTTCAGATATTAGAATGCCACAAATGGACGGCATGACTTTATTGAACGAAGTGCATTCTTCGCACCCTATGCTTCCCGTTATAATCATGACAGCGCATTCTGATCTTGATAGCGCTGTAAACGCTTATCAAAAGGGTGCGTTTGAATATTTACCAAAACCTTTCGACATAGACGAAGCGGTTACATTAACCCAGCGGGCACTTGCCCACTCTCGGGAACAATCAAACGTATCAAAAGCACAGCCTGAAGATGTGGTGACCGAGATCATCGGCGAAGCCCCTGCTATGCAGGAAGTGTTTCGCGCCATTGGCCGCCTCTCACGCTCTTCAATCAGCGTGCTCATTAACGGACAATCTGGCACAGGTAAAGAGCTGGTTGCACATGCGCTTCACAGGCACAGCCCTAGAGCAAGTAAACCCTTTATTGCGCTGAACATGGCTGCTATTCCCGCTGACCTTGTAGAGTCTGAATTATTCGGACATGAAAAAGGTGCATTCACTGGTGCACAAGCAGCTCGCCAAGGTCGCTTTGAACAAGCTGACGGCGGTACGCTATTCTTAGATGAAATTGGTGACATGCCGTTAGATGTGCAAACTCGACTGTTGCGTGTACTTGCTGATGGCCAGTTTTATCGCGTTGGCGGTCATCAATCGGTGAGTGTGGACGTACGCATTATTGCAGCAACCCACCAAAATTTAGAACAGCGTGTTGCTGAAGGAAAATTTAGGGAAGATTTGTTCCACCGCTTAAACGTAATTCGCGTACATCTCCCCTCTCTTAGTGAACGCAGAGAAGACATTCCCCTGCTAACGCGACACTTCTTACGTCGTGCGGCAAAGGAGCTGGATGTAGAAGCTAAGAGTATTTCTAAAGAAGCTGAACGCGTCATGTCGCAGCTATCATGGCCAGGTAACGTCAGACAATTAGAAAACGTGTGCCGATGGCTTACTGTGATGGCAAGTGGTCAAGAAGTTCTGCCTAGCGATTTACCACCAGAGATCCATAATGACAACGCGATAGAGAAACCGAGCACAGAATCGGGGGAGTGGCCAGATTTGTTGGCTAGCTGGACGGATAAGCAACTTCGTGACGGTCATCACAATATTCTTAACGACGCGATGCTGACGTTTGAGCGCGTTATGCTTGAGCGAGCACTGCATCACACACACGGCCATAAGCAAGATGCTGCTAAGCGTTTAGGTTGGGGCCGCAACACGTTAACAAGAAAGCTCAAAGAACTCGGTGTAAACTAATTATCTGGTTGAGTTAGGCAAACCTCAAAAATAGCAGACGCAGGCCTGCTATTTTTATTTGTCTGACTTGCCAATCATTTTTGAATAGCTTTTAGCCTTCTATTAAAAGCTCACCCAAAAAGACTGCAGGTTGTTAATGTCCTTTGGTCAAAAGCGCCGTCATTGCCTGGTTGAAAATTCTCACCCATTTCATGCTGAACTGGCCTTTGGCGCTGCGGTTAATTTCAATCACCGCCTCTTTTTTTGATAACACCTTATCTTCATTGTGAGCTCTGGGATGAGTCATGGCGTCATAGGTATCCACTATAGCGAGTAACTTTGCGCCTTCACAAATATCGTCTTCTTTAAGCCCGAGTGGATAACCGGTTCCATCAGTACGCTCGTGATGCTGCATCACAATTTTGCGCGCCATATCCCACTGGTCTAAATGCTCTAACAAACGCGCACTCTTATATACGTGAGAGCGCATAAGATTAAACTCGTTATCGCTAAGAGCATCTCCTTTATGGAGTAGCTTTAGAGGCATAAATGCCATACCGAAATCGTGAACGTAACTGGCAACGGCAAGCTGGTCCTCGTCAATAGGATTTTCGGCCACGTCATTAATGTACATAGCAAGTTTTGCGACCCGATCACCACGCCCAGCCCAGTAATCTGAACGGCGCTCTATAGACTGCATTAGATCTCGGAAAAACAGAATATCCTGCTTTTTTTCGCTACTAATGTCTTTTGGTATTCCCGTTGCCGCAAGGGTGACCGGCTTATTTTGAGCATTGGATTGCTCGTTATCGTCAATCACTCTATCTAGAGCCGGATTTAGTAATAGTACAGCTTCTGTTAGACGCTTCTCATGATCAGATGAATTTTCAGGTGTCACCCGGCTTATTGCCAAAACTAGCTGGTTATGAAGATTGTCATCGTACTCAGCACTACCATTGGCCATTACGCTTTCTACAAACGCTTTAACCCTGTCCATTGTCAGCAATACCAAATCACTCATTGTGCTTGTGTAAGCCACCTGCCCTTTGCGTAAATAATCTAGCAAGTCTTCTACGTGCTGCAAAAGCGGGATCATAGGTGAGAAGTTAACTAAGCCCAAATCGCCTTTGATTGTATGAATAGAGCGAAACAAAGCGCGCTGCAACTCGTTGTCTTCAGGACGAAGCTCTAATTCAATCAGAGTTTGCTCACTAGATTCATAGAGTTCGTTAATTTCCTCCATTAGGTCAGCGAGAATATCTTCTTCGAGGTCGTCTGGAGTGAATGTTTGCATATACTGGTTACCGAGTTAGATTCGATTGCGCTTCTTCTTATTGTAATTGGGTATCGGCAAAATTTCCTCATACTAAAGGTGATAAAGATAAGGACTTTTTTAAATAAAAAGATTTGCGCTGTAAAAACTCATCGGACAAGTGTACGCTGAAACTTCATCTATACTGCGCGCGTCAATAGAATCTAGGAGTTGTTTTGATCGCTTTATTCCGCATTCCAGCACTTTTTATCGCCTTTTTGTTTATCAACGTTGTGTTGTTGATTATTTGTATTGTGCGCCCTTTTCACAAAGATAACGTTCATGCAGCGGGCAGCTTATATTCTCTCATGGCGAAAATTGTGGGCCTGAAACTCATCATTAGAAAGGACCCAGCGGTTAAAATTAATGAACCTTATGTATTTATAGCCAATCATCAAAATAGCTTTGACGTGATTACGATTTGTAAAGCTGCCCTTCCTGGCGTGGTCACAATTGGTAAAAAAAGCCTAAAGTGGATCCCTATCTTCGGCCAAATATACTGGCTATCTGGGAACATCATGATTGATAGAAAAAACTCGGGTAAAGCCCGAAATACGCTAGATATTGCCGCACACCGTATTGCAAAAAAGAAGACGTCAGTATGGCTATTTCCTGAAGGCACCAGAAGTTACGGCAGAGGTATTCTACCTTTTAAGCAGGGAGCATTTCGTTTAGCTAAAACGACCAATGAGCCCGTGGTCATGGTTACAGCTAGTAACCTGCACAACAAAGTGAAATGGAACCGTTGGGACAATGGCATAGTGCTCATTGATATTTCTGCTCCCGTCCCCCTTACTGAAGCGCATTCAATCAAAGAGTGGATGGTACATTTCAATAATGAAATGAAACAAAAATTCGATACGCTCAATACTCAGGTCGCTGAACTAGAAAAAAGCAGGTAAACTTGCGTCAAAATTGCTAACGAGTGTTTATTATGACCCAGTTCGATGAAAGAGAAGAGTGGTACGAGTTTAATCAAGAAACCATTGATGCCCTTTTAGAAGACGGCAGCCAAGCAGACGCCGACTATACCATTGAGCACCACTTCGCCAGTACAGACTTCGATGTGTTAGAAAAAGCCGCCGTAGATGCATTTAAAGCCGGTTTTGAAGTTACGGATGCAGAGGAATTGATGCTAGATGACGGTGAAACAATTTTCTGCTTCGACGCTATAGTTGAAAGGAAACTGGATATTGAAAAACTCAATGCAGATTCTGACGCACTGCTAAAAATCGCTGACAAACACGACGTAACGTACGATGGATGGGGTACGTACTTTGAACCCCGTGAAGAAGGCGATTACGAAGAAGACGAATATCAATTCGATGACTAAGCCTTGCACTTAGTTTTTTAAATAAGCACGTTAAGTTCTCCTTCAGCTTTTGTTCATCTTTTTCCATCAACAATGACACTGTCATTATCGATTGGAAAAGGATGGACAGATGAAAAAATTACTACTCGCACTTGCCACATATTCCGCTTTTACCGCAGTGCAATTGAATTTCACTGCGCCTGCGCATGCAACAATTGAATCAGACTCGCCGTTAAAAGCCGTTGAGTCTAAAGAGTATCGCTACGACAAGCCCTTTGTTCCATCGGCGTCGCTTGAATCGAAGACCACAGATACTGTAAATAGCCAACGCGATGAAATTCAGTCTTCGGATGGCGCTCTTCATCAAGACGCGAATATTCTTGAAACTGGAAAACACACGCAACATTTGGGCATCAATAAGTCTTTTAGCGACATTGTCGTTAGCAGTATTAATGAATTTTGGATTTACGAAAGCTGGGTATCGTTAGAGCAAGATATTGACTACGATGGCTATCACTCTACTTTTTCAATCGAGTTCGACGCCGATACTATTTTTACACGCGCCCCTGTTTATGCAGTTTTATACCTAGGTAGAAACGATGTTTATGAAGCTATTCATGTGACGTCTGACTTTTACATCTATTCAGAAGATTCCACGGACACGTTTACAATTGAAAGTAATCTTTTATCTGGGTACGCTCCGGGTGATTACGATATTTTACTAGAGCTTTATGACGCAGATACAGAAATGCTAGTCGCTTACACAGATGCCTACGATGATAGCGCTCTTGCGTATGTTCCTCTTGAAAGTGAAAACTACGAGCACGTCGAAGAAGAGACAGTTGTGGTCGTTGAAGAGCACGGTGGCACATGGACTTTTCTCACGCTCGTTATGCTAGGTGGAGTAGCATTCATACGCAGATTGTCGGTAAGAAGCCAAAGATAGATTGAGTACACAGCGTGCAAACTGATAAGGCTGCAAATTATTGCAGCTTTTTATCGCCTGCTCTCGCAGCCTCGATGCCAGCATTCAGCGCCAATAGGTTTATTTGCTCCGCTATTCATTTGATTACTGTAAGTACGGTATTAATGAGTTCACTTTTTTCATTTAGCTCAGAAATTTTAGTAGATGTCTCTTCTATACTTTCACCTAAGCTATGAATATCATCCACGGTTTTTTGTACTATCTGATTACCTGCGCTTGCAAGCTCGTTACAGCTTTTAGTTTTGTCTGATGTTTGTACAGCGTTGTGAGATACTTCTTCAGTGGCCTTTGACATTTGACTTAACGCGGCTGATACCTCTTCAATTTCGGCCAATTGAAGCTGAGTTTCACTCACATTCATATATTTATTTTTGGCAGAAGCGCAACATTGTTTGGTACTTCTGTACAATCGATGCCAGAATAAAACTAAGTTACCGTTTGTTTTGGACGCGCGTATATGCCTGCAAAATATAATAAAAACCAAAAGTCCTCGCCAACACGACGAACCCTGTTAAAGGGTGGACTGGCTTTCGGTTTGACTGCGGGCGTGACTCCTTTTGCTATTGGAAAGCCTAAACCCACACTTCGTGTAATGGGTACCCACGTAACGCTCCAAGAAGATATACGACAGCGGGCGATGGAAGACTTGGGCATAAACATAGCATTTGAACCCGGCGGCAGTGCTAGAGTTCTTCAGAAGGCATCGATGCTCCCAAATTCATTCGATCTCTATGAGCAGTGGTCTAACAGCATCAACGTACTGTGGCGAGCTCAAGCTATTCAGCCAATAGAAAAAAAGCGTCTGCTATATTGGGAAGAAATAAATAACCTTACCAAGACCGGTAAACTCACGGGAAATGCAAGAGAGGGAGCAGGCGATGCACCGCATAAAATCCTTCATGTTCAAGGCAACGGATCCTTGGGCGAAAAGCATACAGATGGAATTAGCTTCTTACCCTACGTACACAACGTTGACTCTTTTGGCTATGACACAACGAAACTTCCTGTGGAACTCCAAAGTGAAGAAGAAAGCTGGGGATGGTTATTAGACTCTCGATATTCAGGTAGAGTGGGTATCGTGAATGATCCAACGATTGGTTTGTTTGACCTAGCGCTTGCCGCACAGGCCAAAGGCTTTATACAATTTGAAGATATTGGTGCCATTACTGAATACGAGCTGGATGACTTATTCAACCTTCTTATAGAGTTAACGCAATTAAATCATTTCAACGGATTTTGGACATCAGTCCCTGAATCGGTTGAGTTTATGAAAAGTGGCAGAGTGTCTATTGAAAGCATGTTCTCGCCCGCTGTATCAGCACTTAATGGTCAAGATATTCCTGTGAAATTTGCTGCGCCGAAAGAAGGTTACCGTGGCTGGCACGGCGTAATGTGTTTATCTTCCGCTACACAAGGACGAGCGAAAGACGTCGCATACGAGTACATGAACTGGTGGTTATCTGGCTGGCCTGGCGCATTTATCGCTAGACAGGGATACTATATTTCTAATCCTCAGCGCTCGGCTTCCTATTTATCGAAGCCCGAATGGGATTATTGGTACGAAGGAAAAGTAGCATCAGAGCCGTTGAAGGGAACCGACGGAAAGATAAGTGTTAAAGCCGGCGCACAGCGCAATGGCGGCAGTTATGAAACCCGTTTGAGTAACGTCGCAGTTTGGAACACAGTTATGCCTACGTATGAATATAGCTTACAAAAGTGGTACGAATTCATTACCGCATGATCTCTCTGGAAGAAGTATCACTAATAAAATGGAATAGGGTTCTGTAAGTTCAAATGTTATCGTCAATTCGCATACAGCTTATCACCGTTTTTCTTGCGCTAATCACTTTGATTCTGGCACAGAGCTTTATTGCTCGTAAAAATCAGGATGTTTTGAGTAAAGGAGTTTCATCAGCAGCTAACGCAGTTATCAATGTCGGCATTGTTAAAGAGTTAGAGCGTGATGTTGTAGACCTACAAAGAAACGTACTTATTTTTAAAGAAAACGCCAGTAAGTCTGCGATCACACGCTTCAGCAGGCTGATGGTAACAATAAACAGCAAATTAGACACGCTAGACGCTGCGGAGCAATCTGGAAGCAAAGAGGGCGACAGGTATATTCTTTCGAGGATGAGAGAACACCTAAATGCTTATCAGGAGAACTTCTCACAGGTCGTCAATGCCCGCTCCGAGAGAGACAATTTAATAGCCCAAGGCACACTTTCAGATATTACTTTTTTCAACACATTGTTAGATGAAGCCCTAGCAAAAGGCGAAGTTTCCGTTGTTTCGGTGGAAGAAGCGAAAACTCTTCTAATTCGTGCTGAAAACGCAATGCTAAAGTATCTAATGAAGCCTGATATGAGGTTTATTCAATCATTTAACAAAGCAGCCGATTCCTTAAAGAGTCTCAACTTTTCGGAAAACGAGCGCCTTCAACAAAGAATAAAGTCACTCACGGCTAAACTAAAGGGCGACTTCTTTAAACTGACTCAGCTCATTCAAGGCAATTTATTTCTCGTCAATGTGGTCATGGCAGGCTCAGCCAACGAATTTCTTTACCTAAGTGGTGAGCTAGCTAAGCAAGTCACCGCGAATTCTGAAGTTGCCACACAAAGAACGTATCAAATAGCCAAGCATACTCAGCAAAACGGTGAGGTATTCTCCCTTATAGCGATACTTCTCGCACTGTCAGCAGCGCTCTTTTCTACCTTTCGTATTCTTGGTCCTATCCGTTCCATTACTTTGGTCTTTAACAAGCTTTCTAAAGGCGTTCAAATCGCTAATATTCCCGGCAGTAATCGCAAAGATGAGATTGGTAAATTAGCAAAAGCAGCGCTGGTATTTAGCGATAAGAATCGCCAAACTGAAAAGCTTTTACATGAAGCGCGTAACATGAATACGCAGCTGGAGGGTTTAAACAGTGCTTTAACAGAGTCGAAGATAAAAGCAGAGCAGGCAACTGCGTCTAAAAGTATGTTTTTAGCCAATATGAGTCACGAAATCCGTACTCCGATGAATGGCATTATTGGTCTGATAGAACTTGCTCAACAGCAAACGCTTTCAAATACGGTAAGAGGATACTTGGATAAAGCAGCGTATTCAGGCCAAATTTTAATAAGCGTGATAAACGATATACTCGACTTTTCAAAGATAGAAGCTGGCAAGTTAAAAATAGAAGAAGTAAGTTTCTCCTTGCATTCACTGTTCGATAACTTGATAGCAGTTATTGCACTACGCGCCAAGGAAAAGAACTTATCCGTTCACTTTACAGTTAACCCTTCGCTTCCCCCGCAGGTTATTGGCGACCCATTGCGTATAGCCCAAATCATTATGAATATTGGTAATAACGCCGTTAAGTTCACCGAGCAAGGTCATGTTGACATAGTGTTTAACGGCACATTAAATGAAAAAGGAAATGTGCTTAACCTCATAATGGAAGTTACAGATTCAGGCATAGGCATGAGTCCATCTCAACTGGATAGAATTTTCAAACCATTCACTCAAGCCGATGGGTCGACGAACAGGAAATATGGCGGTACTGGCTTGGGACTCGCTATTGTAAGCCAGCTCACAGAACTTATGCAGGGGCGCCTAGATGCGACGTCTACAATAGGTAAAGGCAGTACATTTAAAATTGAGCTGCCTTTGAAAGCGTTTAAAAACCAGGCAGGCGTCTTGGCTCAAACCCCTCAGCTTCCTTTAGATAGCCTTTATATTACTCAAGCGCCCTTGCTGCCATTGGCCTATTGTCATCAAATTCAGCTCTTGGAACAGCGACATTTATCGATTGAGGAAGCGAAACAAATATCCGACCTTCCCGAATTCATTATTTTTGACGTACAAAATTTCACTACCTTTAGAGAAAACCTTACTTGGCTAAAAAGTTTACACGAAACAGGCAAGTCGGTAGGTCTGGTGTTCGAGACAGCGGGTACTGCGCTTCAATCAAAATACGATTCGCTGTGGGACGGACCGTCAATTATGCATCCGTTTACGCCAGCGCAGTTCGATCGTTTTATAAATCAAGTGATCTCGAAAGACGCCAGAAATGACAATACGAAGTTTGATCATGAAACCATAAATACTGTGCTTGAAGGCCACGTGCTGTTGGTGGAAGACAATAATATCAATCAACTCGTAACAGGCGAGATGCTGACAAATCTTGGGCTTACTTTCGATATCGCAGAAGACGGAAAACAGGCTGTACAAAAAGTGGAAAATGCACCGCAATATGACCTCGTATTAATGGATGTTCAAATGCCCGTTATGGATGGTTATGAAGCAACAAGGATACTTCGTGAGAAAGGTTTTACCGGTGTACCTATTATTGGCCTTTCGGCAAATGCGATGAAGGAAGATAGACAAGGGGCACTTGATGCCGGTATGAATGACTATCTTACCAAGCCCATTAAGCAAAAGGCGCTTGTTGCTATGCTTAAACAATACTTAGGCAAACGATTAGATGGTTAACTTTATTTGATTATCAGCTTCATCAAATAAAAAAAGGATTACCTCAAATGTGAGGTAACCCTTTTATTTATCTACTTCATTAGCCAGTTAAAGCTGAAGTATTTTCGTTTACAGTGCTTTAATGGTCTCGAACTGCTCTTTAAGTTTAGCTAGGGCTTTTTCACCCTCGTCCAACTTCGCACGTTCTTTCTCAATTACCGCTTCTGGCGCATTACTTACGAACTTCTCGTTACCTAATTTGCCACGGGTACGAGATACGTCTTTCTCGATTTTCTCCATCGCTTTAGTAATACGGGCAAGCTCTGCGTCTTTATCGATAAGCCCTGCCATTGGGATAAGAATTTCCATCTCACCCACAAGCGCTGTGGCACTGGCTGGTGCTTCTTCACCGTCTTTTAATATCGTAACGGTTTCAAGCTTAGAAAGCTTGTCTAGGAATGCCTTAGCCGCATCAAGACGACGGGCGTCTTCATCGCTTACGTTTTTAAGTAGCGCATTAAGTGGTTTGTTTGGCGAGATATCCATTTCACCACGAATATTACGAATACCTACGATAAACTTCTTCACCCACTCAATG
This sequence comes from Alteromonas sp. KUL150, assembly GCF_009811475.1. NCBI lineage: Bacteria > Pseudomonadati > Pseudomonadota > Gammaproteobacteria > Alteromonadales > Alteromonadaceae > Alteromonas > Alteromonas sp. KUL150. The sequence continues at coordinate 16,011 of NZ_BLIJ01000018.1, read as the reverse complement.
TCTGCAAGCACTTTATCGTCTTGCTTCGCCGCATCAACTTCTGGGAATGCCTGAACCATAATGCTTGCGCCCTCTTCCACCTTAAGCGCACTCAGTGGCACAACGCGCCGCCAGATAGTGTCGGTAATAAACGGCATTAGCGGGTGCAACAAGCGAAGCAGGCTTTCTAGCACGTTAATTAGTGTATGGCGGGTACCGCGCTTTTCAGCTTCAGTGCTGACGTCATTGCTAAGCACAGGCTTAGTGAGCTCTAGATACCAGTCACAGAACTGGTTCCAAGTAAACTCGTAGACCGTTTGCGCAGCAATATCAAAGCGGTAGTCTTCAAGCGCTTTTTCAAACTCAACCAGCGTTTGTTGGAACTTAGCCCAAATCCAGCGATCGGCCATACTAAGCACCATTTCGCCCCCGTCACGGCCTGTATCGTGCTCTTCTGTGTTCATCAATACGAAACGGGATGCGTTCCAAATTTTGTTACAGAAGTTGCGGTAGCCTTCAACACGGGCCATATCAAAGTTGATATCGCGGCTGGTTGACGCCATCGCTGCAAAAGTAAAGCGCAATGCATCTGTGCCGTAAGCCTGAATACCGTCAGGGAACTGTTTACGGGTACGCTTAGCAATCTTCTCAGCAAGCTGAGGCTGCATCATGCCCGCAGTGCGCTTAGTCACTAGCGACTCAATATCAATACCGTCAATCAAATCGATTGGGTCAAGCACGTTGCCCTTCGACTTTGACATTTTATCGCCGTTCTCATCACGGATAAGGCCAGTAATATAAATATCTTTAAACGGAATCTTGCCAGTGAACTTCTTGGTCATCATGATCATTCTGGCAACCCAGAAGAAGATGATGTCAAAGCCAGTTACTAGCACTGAAGACGGTACAAAGGTTTCAAGATCTGGTGTTTCTTCTGGCCAGCCCATGGTCGCGAACGGCCATAGCGCACTTGAGAACCAGGTATCTAGCACATCGTCATCTTGTGAAAGGGTTACGTCACTGCCTAGGCCATGTTTCTCACGCACTTCTTCTTCGGTGCGGCCAACAAAAACGTTACCGTTTTCGTCATACCACGCTGGAATGCGGTGGCCCCACCACAGCTGACGTGAAATACACCAGTCTTGAATGTTGTGCATCCACTGGTAGTAAGTCTTATTCCAGTTCTCTGGCACAAAGCGAATTTCGCCACTTTCAACCGCTTCAATCGCGGGCTTAGCCAGAGACTCAACGGCTACATACCATTGGTCAGTTAGGTATGGTTCGATAACCGCGCCCGTTCTGTCGCCACGTGGCACCTTAAGCTTATGCGGCTCAATCTTAACCAATGCGCCTTGTGCGTCTAAATCAGCCACTATTTGCTTACGGGCGTCGAAGCGATCTAAACCGCGATACGCTTCTGGCGCATCGTCGTTAATTTTCGCATCGTCAGTAAGAATATTGATCATAGGCAGGTTATGACGCTTACCCATGTCGTAGTCGTTGAAGTCGTGAGCTGGCGTAATTTTAACGCAGCCTGTACCGAATTCTTGGTCGACATAGTCATCGGCAATAACCGGAATTAAACGGCCAGTAATCGGTAGCTTAATTTCTTTGCCGATAAAGCCTTGATAACGCTCGTCATCCGGGTGTACCGCAACCGCAGTGTCACCTAGCATGGTTTCAGGGCGCGTTGTCGCAACCACTAGTTCACCGCTGCCATCCGCTAGCGGATAGCGCATGTGCCACATGTGGCCGTCTTCTTCTTCGTTCAGTACTTCTAAGTCAGATACTGCAGTGTGAAGCACTGGGTCCCAGTTAACCAAACGCTTACCGCGGTAAATTAGGCCTTCTTCGTGTAGTTTAACGAACACTTCAGTGACGGCTTTAGACAGGTCTTCGTCCATGGTAAACACTTCGCGAGACCAGTCAGGTGACGTACCTAAGCGGCGCATTTGACCGGTGATCGTACCGCCGCTGTGCTCTTTCCATTCCCACACTTTTTTGATGAAGTCTTCGCGACCTAAATCGTGGCGCGTCTTGCCTTGTGCATTAAGTTGGCGCTCTACCACCATTTGGGTAGCAATACCGGCGTGGTCGGTACCCACTTGCCATAGCGTATTATAGCCTTTCATGCGGTGATAGCGGGTTAAGGCATCCATAATGGTCTGCTGGAAACCATGGCCCATGTGAAGGCTACCGGTAACGTTTGGTGGCGGAAGCAAAATACAATAAGGGTCGCCGCTACCTGAAGCTTTAAATAAACCCGCCTCTTCCCATGACTTGTAGCATTGCTGCTCGATGGACTGCGGTTCGAAGGTTTTATCCATTACACACTCTCAAATTGAAGCTAAACGCGAATGAGCTATGCAGATTTAAACTGCATATTGCATCCAGCTTGCTGATAGTTTTTGTATCTCACCCGTGCGGCCTGTTTGGCATTCTCGTCCACGGGTACAAAATCGATGATTTGACGATGCTGGTTAGGCGAAGGCACCATGCCGGAACCCACATTTACCACCATTTGTCGTCTGGCTACCTGCTCTGGCCGCCAACAAATTTCCACCGGCGTTCCCGACTGCGGCCCTTCACCAAAAAGATTATGGGGCACGAAGCGGTCAGCCGGTAGCTGCCACAACAATTCATCAACTTCTTCAGCTTGCGCCTGTGTATCGCACAACACGCTAATTTTTTGCTTATTGGCAAACGCTGACGCAATGACTTCACTGGCGCGGCCTGCCACACCATTGTCACTGCTGGTAAGTTGATAAAATATCACTTGTGGCATTTATGATTAGTCCTCTAATTTGATATCTGCGCGGTTCATCAAGAACTGAGACAGCATTGGCACTGGACGGCCTGTTGCGCCTTTGTTCTTGCCACTGCGCCATGCCGTACCGGCAATATCAAGGTGCGCCCAGTTGTACTTTTTAGTAAAGCGTGACAGGAAACAACCCGCTGTGATTGACCCTGCAGGGCGACCACCAAGGTTTGTCATATCGGCAAACGGACTTTCAAGCTGCTCTTGGTAATCATCCCATAGCGGTAGACGCCATGCGCGATCTGAGCTTTGCTCCGATGCATTTAGTAGCTCGTGAGCAAGAGGGTTATGCGTGCTCATTACTGCCGTTGCGTGATGACCTAGCGCAATAATTGCCGCGCCCGTTAGCGTAGCAACATCAATAACAAGCTCTGGTTCGAAACGCTCTACATAAGTTAGTGCGTCGCACAATACCAAACGGCCTTCTGCATCAGTATTAAGCACTTCAACGGTTTGGCCCGACATGGTCGTTAGAATGTCGCCTGGGCGGTATGCTTTACCGTCTGGCATGTTCTCACAGCCTGCTAGTACGCCGATAACGTTAATTGGCAGGTTAAGTGCAGCGATGGTATGCATTGTGCCAAGCACGCCTGCAGCGCCGCCCATGTCGTACTTCATTTCATCCATGGCTTCGCCTGGCTTAATTGAAATACCGCCAGAATCAAAAGTAAGACCTTTACCAACAAGCACAATAGGTGCTTGGTCTGCAGCACCGCCGCGGTGATGCATAATACTCATCATGCTTTCGTTGTCAGACCCACGACCAACCGCTAAATATGCCTGCATACCTAGCTCTGCCATTTGGGTTTCATCAACCACTTCAGCAGTGACACTGTCGTATTGGCTAGCTAGCTCTTGCGCTTGTTGCCACAGATAAGCGGGGTTACAAATGTTTGGTGGCATGTTGGCCACGTCTTTAGTCACTTTTGCACCACGAGCAACGGCCAAGCCATGCTCAATAGCACGCTCGCCCACCGTCAGTTCGCGACGGGTAGGTACATTAAATACAATTTTACGCAGCGGGCGGCGAGGCTCGCCTTTTTTCGTTTTAAGCTGCAAGAAGGTGTAAAGCGTGTCTTCCGTTGCCTCGACAGCTTGGCGCACTTTCCAATAAGTATCACGGCCTTTAACGTGAAGCTCGGTAAGGAAACACACTGCTTCCATTGAACCCGTTTCATTCAACGTTTGAATGGTTTTGGCAATGATATTCTTATACTGACGTTCATCTAATTCGCGCTCTTTGCCACAACCGACTAGAAGCACGCGCTCGCTCAGTACGTTAGGTACATTGTGTAGCAACAACATTTGACCCGCTTTACCTTCAAGGTCCCCACGGCGTAACAAGTTGCTGATATAACCTTCACTGATTTCGTCTAGTTGTTCGGCCACCGCCGTTAGGCGACGCGGCTCGAAGACACCCACAACAATACATGCACTGCGTTGTTTTTCAGGACTGCCACTTTTTACACTAAACTCCACGATATCACCTCGCTTTTCGTCGTTTATGGTTTGCACGATGACTAAAATCACGTAACGTTTCGCGCTGCTTTATGTTTTAATACGCAGCATAACTTTTTAGTTCGCTGCAATACACGCTTTCATGCCTATTGAATATAGGTTAATTTTGCGTCAAAACACCGTGCAAACGGTTTATGATTGCAGGCAAAACTTGTAAAAACAGTAAGTTTAAACAAAATTGTGCATTCTTTCACTAAAATTCCTAATTTTCCGGAAGGGCTGAGATGCTGATATTCCGCTATTTACTTAAGGAAACGCTGAAATCTCAGTTAGCGATTTTCTTCATCCTAATGGCCATTTTTGTCACCTTGCGATTTGTGCGCGTTTTAGGCGATGCATCAGACGGTGACATTCCCGCTGGGCTAGTGCTTGGATTCTTGGGTTTATATGCCCCCATTCTCTCATCTTTGGTGCTGCCCATCAGTGCTTACTTAGGCATAATGCTGGCCCACGGCAGGCTTTATGTAGACAGTGAAATGACGGTGATGCGCGCCTGTGGTATCAGTGAATGGTACGTTACGCGGGTGATGCTATTTTTATCTGTGCTCATCATGGTAGTTACTGGCGCGATCACACTGTATTTCGCGCCTCTGGCTGCCGAAAATGAATATCAACTGCGGGAAAAAGCGCGAAACGAGGCGGGACTTTCGGCGCTGATGCCTGGCCGGTTCCAACAGACCGGTAACGAGAAAGCGGTTATTTTTGTTCATGATGTAGACAAGAGTGACACTTTACAGCGTGTTTTCCTGTCGCAAAATCAAACAGCTGACAGCGAAGGCGATGTCCGCGTTGTGTATGCGCAAACTGGTGAAGTGGCTAATAACCCTGACGGCACGCGAAACCTTGTATTAAAAGAAGGGGTGCAGTACGAAGGCAAGCAGTCTGAAAAGGCCTTCCGTAAAGTTGAGTTTGATGAATACCAGATTCAGATAGCCGATAAACCTGCAGACGAGACCCGTCGCAAGGTAAGTGTTTTGCCCACCAACGAGCTTTGGGAAGACGACAGTATTGAAGCTAGAGCAGAGCTTCAATGGCGTATTGCTATCCCCTTATCCATCCCATTTTTAGTGCTTATTGCCGTTCCTCTTAGCGCCGTTGACCCGCGTCAGGGGCGCTTTGGGAAAATGTTCCCTGCCATTTTACTTTACCTTGGCTACTTCTTACTACTACTTGCAAGCAGACGAGTATTAGAGGACGGAAAAATGCCGCCCCAGCTTGGTTTGTGGTGGGTTCATACCATTATGCTGATAATAGGCGTTATGCTTATTGTGCGAGACAGGAAAACTGGCACAGAGCTTCGCGCTTGGATATTGAGGAAGAAATAGATGTTTAAGATCCTCGATTTGTATATAGCGCGAACGTTGTTGGGCACCATAACCGTCACTCTTAGTGTTCTTATTGGTTTAAGTGCACTTATTAAATTCGTGGAACAGTTGCGCAAAATAGGCGAAGGCGACTACGACATGCTTGCCGCGTTTATCTACGTACTACTAAGCTTGCCCCGTGATTTAGAACAATTTTTTCCTATGGCTACCCTGCTTGGCGGTCTTATTGGCATGGGCGTTTTGGCCAGCAACAGTGAGCTCGTGGTCATGCAAGCATCGGGAATGAGCCGCTGGAATATCATCAACTCGGCCATGAAATCGACGCTTGTTATGATTTTACTGGTGATGGCCATAGGTGAATGGGTAACGCCTTACAGTGAAACCAAAGCTAAACAAATAAGAACAGAAGCCATTTCGGGCGGAAGTTTATTTTCATCTGACAAGCTTGTATGGGCAAAGGATGGAGACAGGTTTGTGAGCATTGGCCAAGTGCTGAGCCAAGACTCGCTAAAAGATGTGAGCATATTTAGTTTCAATGCTGACCTTTCACTAGACAGTATCACCTATGCTAAAAATGGAGAGTTTGACGGCGATGGCTGGTGGCTAAACAGCGTGGAAGTAACCCAGTTTACAGAAACCAATGTCACGTTAGATGAAAGCGATCGTGTGCGCTGGAACTCGACCCTTACTCCCGATAAATTGGGGATTGTGGCGGTTAAGCCCGAAGCATTGTCTATTACTGGCCTGCTTGATTACGTGAACTATCTAGATAATAACGACCAAGATCCATCTCGCTATGAGTTAGCGCTGTGGCGAAAAATCTTTCAGCCTATATCAGTTGGCGTTATGTTGTTGATGGCGCTGTCGTTTATATTCGGACCGTTGCGCAGCGTGACTATGGGTGCTCGCGTTATTATGGGCGTACTAACAGGTTTTGGCTTTTTTATATTAAACGAAGTATTTGGCCCCGTGAGCTTAGTATATCAGTTGCCGCCGTTCCTTGGTGCTTTGCTACCAAGCCTGCTGTTTGCTGCCGTCGCAGGTATTATGCTAAGGCGATAATCAAACAACAACGTGACTTACGCTTGGTGTTTTGAAAGCTTACAGCACATATAAAAAAAGAGGCTTCGCCTCTTTTTTTTAATACTTTTTTTCGTATTAAAGCTTATATACTCACTACCAGTTGACCGATAGATTATCGTCGCTAGTAAGTGATAGCCTTCTAAAATATGTTTCTCAAGCCAACCAAAACGCACGCTACCAACTTTTGTGATCGTTTGCCTCTTTGCTTAATTTCAACACTTCTGTTTTCGCTAGACGGTCTTGCAGTGACTGTTTATTCTTAAAATCAAATAAGACCAACAGAGTACCGAGACCACCTAGCGATGCAAAAAGTCGAATGAATAAGCGAGGCCAAGTCATGGGCTCTTCAACGGTGCTATAAATCCGCAAGCGCCAAGCTCGCATACCTAATGTTTGCCCACCTCTGCGCCAAAACCACAAGAAAAAACCAGCTATCCACAAGCCTACCCAAGCTTGAATAAGCAGCTTATAGCCAAACGACGCCTGAATAAGGTCAGCGGGCTCCGCGTACCCCTGTAAATCGAGCGTACCGTTTTTTAACATAACCACCAGCGTGACTATCATCACCATCGCTGCGCACATGCCTACGGCGGTTGCCACTAGGGTGTCGTAAACCATAGCAAGTAACCTGCGGATAAACCCCGCTCGCTCAAGGGTTTCACTTTCTGAGTCTGCGCTACTAGCACTTTCATGTTCAGCAGTCGTCGACGATTTTGGTGCCGATAGCCTTTTCTTAACTTTCTTATCGTGTCGTGCCACGGGTATCTCTTCACATCATCATTTTCGATATATATTTTGACACAAGCGCCCTGTAGCTTAAACACAATAAGCTACACTAAATGTCATTAATAAAATGATTGATAAATCGATGACTGCACAGTTATTAAAAATAATGCATCCAAGTACCGCATTCATTCGTTATGGTTATTAAAACTGATAACGGAAATCATAAAGTGACCACATTAACTTTTGCAAAAACATTAACTGCTAGCGCTATATTACTCGCAACTGCGCCCACACTCGCCCTCGATGACCCAGAAGGTGATATTGAGCATATTCGGGTACGCGGTGACTCGTCGGTAAAAGATGGAGAATTTATTTCTGCTTCTCAGGGATGGGTGTCGGGTGACACTATGATTGACCGCCCAATGCTACGCGCTGGTGAAATATTGGAATTTATTCCGGGTATGATGGTGACGCAACACAGCGGTTCAGGGAAGGCCAACCAGTATTTTCTTCGCGGTTTTAATCTTGACCATGGAACCGATTTTACCGTAAGCGTTGATGGAATGCCGGTCAACATGCGTAGCCACGGCCACGGTCAAGGATACAGCGACCTAAACTTTATAATTCCTGAACTCATCGACAGCCTTAGCTACTTTAAAGGTACCTACTATGCCAACATTGGCGATTTTTCTAGCGCAGGCGGCGCGATTTTTAATTTGAGAGATTCCCTTGAAAATAACCAGGTATTCTTAGGTTTAGGCGAGTTTGGATTTAAGCGCGCCGTTGCACTAAACCAGTTTGAAACAGGAGAAAGCCGCGTTGTTACGGCTTTAGAATATCAAACCTATGACGGCCCATGGACTGATGTTGACGAAGACGTAAAAAAGAAAAACGCTCATATTCGATATATTACGCCAATGTTAGATGGCCAACTTACCATAACAGGCATGGCTTATGATAATAGTTGGAATGGCGCCGATCAGGTACCAGAGCGTGCTATTCAAAGCGGCTTAATAGACCGCCTTGGCTCTATCGATACCCAGGTTGGTGGGGAGTCTTCTCGCTATAGCCTATCTGCAAACTACGCTAGCGACACATGGAACGCCTCTATTTATGCCATAGACACTGAGCTTAGTTTATTTTCTAACTTCACTTACTTCCTCGATAACCCTGAGCGAGGCGATCAGTTCGAACAAGCTGATGATAGAAAAATCTATGGCGGTGAAATATTCACTACCCTCCCCTTCGCTATTACAGAAGGGAGCAGTATTACCTTGGGCGGCCAGTGGCGCTTTGACGATATCGACAATGTAGGCTTGTATCGCACTCAAAATTTAACCCGGTTTGGCACTGTTAGAGAGGACGCGATAGAAAGTAACAGCTATGCACTTTTTGCTCAGTCCAATATTTTTCTAAACGATAGATTAAGCCTGTCGTTAGGCGGTCGTTATGATTACTTAGATGTTAACGTAGATAGCGATTTAGACGCCAACAGCGGTAGTGCTGACGATGGTATTTTTACGTTAAAAGCAGGCCTGAAATACTTGCTGTCTGAACAGCTCACCGCATTTGCCAATATCGGTCAAGACTATCACTCAAACGACGCGCGGGGTGCAACTATTACTGTAGATCCGGTAAGTGGGGATGCAACCGAACCATCACCGTTACTAGTGAAGTCTCTTGGTTATGAAGCCGGGGTTAATTTTACCGACAATAGAACTTATAACGTTTCAGCTGCATTGTGGCGACTAGAACTAGATAGTGAACTTGTTTATGTCGGCGACGCAGGCTTCACCGAAGCGAGTCGACCATCAGAAAGACACGGAATAGAAGTAAGTGCCTACTACTGGGTTAATCATCATTTAACAACTGACATTGAAGCTGCTTGGACAAAAGCAAGATTCAGCGACAGCGTAGAAGGCGAAGGCCGCCATATTGACGGTACAGTTCCGGGCGTTGTGAGCGCGGGCCTCACGTATTTTCAAAACAGCAACCAGCTTGGATTTAGTTATACGCTGCGAGGTCGTTATTTAAGTTCTCGTACGGTGGAAAGCTTCGATGAAGTTTCACCGCCATCAACGTTTTTAATGAACGCACAGGTCGCTTATCGTCAGCCGATGTGGGACGTGACTTTAGAAGTGTTGAACGCCCTTGATAGTGATGATCATGATATCGACTACTTTTATGCGTCGAGACTTCCTGGCGAACCTGAAGATGGCATAGAGGATTTGCACTATCACCCGGTTGAACCACGAAACGTTCGTCTTACTGTTTCCTTGAAATATTAACCGTGCATAAGCTTTTAATAGCAATAGCGGCGTAGGCCCTTTTGACGCCGCAATATTTTATGTGAATGTTTAAAAAGCGTGCTAGTTTAAATACTTAGAAGCAGCATTTTTCGAAAGTCAGTATCATCGTGAGAATGGTGCCATAACAATAAAAGGTAGGAGCAACGATGGAACATGAAACTTTGTTCCCTTTGCTGTGTAAAACAGCAGACGGTGACAAAAAAGCCTTCGCAGAGCTTTATAAAATAACCAGCCCACAGCTTTATGCAGTTGCTTTAAAGCTACTAAAACGGCCAGAGCTTGCCGATGAAGCCACACAAGATGCTTACATTAAAATATGGCATAACGCAGGCAATTATCAGCGAGGCAAAGGCACCGTGCTCACTTGGATGGTAAGCATTGCGCGCTATCGGGCACTGGACTTAATTCGCTATCACAATGTAAGAAACGAAGTTGAGCTAAACGATGATGCACCATCGGGAGTAGAGAGCTCACAAAATGTTAAACTGGGTGCAGAGCAAGCTAAACTAGCCGCGTGCTTGGATGAATTAGACGGCCCTCAGCGCCAAGCTATTCATTTAGCTTACGTTAACGGTATGTCTCATCAAGAAGTGGTGAGTCACTTGGCCTCGCCCCTTGGTACAATTAAAAGCTGGATAAGACGAGGCTTGCAGAGCTTGCAGAGGTGCTTGTCACTATGAATTATTTGAAAGAAGAACGACTTAATGCACTGGCAGCGGAATACGTTGTTGGTACCCTCAGAGGTAAAGCGCGCACACGCTATCAAAAGTTAATGATGCAATATCAAGCGGTGAGCGATGCAACGGCCCAATGGGAACAATATCTAACCGGCTTTGCGGAGACGCTCCCGCCTGTGACGCCGCCAGACGACGTGTGGGAAAACATCCAAGTAAAACTTGGACATAAAGCCGCTGACGACGCAAGCGTAGCTAGCGATACACAACCTTCTAGTAAGTCTGGCGAGGTTATCGACTTTGAGAAAGAAAAGCAGAAACGCTGGAAGAACTTATCGTTCATATCTACAGCTGCAGCAATGGTGTTGGCCGTATTACTTTTCGTCATGCAGCCTGTACCAGCTCCTGTCGTTTCGCATATTGCCGTGGTCAACAACGCAGACAACACGCCATTGTGGGTAATAGAAGTTTCAGGCGATAGTATGAACGTTAAGGTGACTGATGCCTTTGTTGCCCTTGCAGATAAAGACTATGAACTCTGGATGGTACCAGCAAACGGCGAAGCACCGATTTCGCTCGGGCTTTTGCCGGAGGCTAACGGAGATACTCGGGCGACACCCGACATTTTACTTAGTCAAAGTATCGCAGCCCTGGCTGTTAGTTTAGAAGCGCCAGGTGGTTCGGTGACTGGCTCGCCGACCGAAGTACTTTATATTGCTCCTATTGTGTCAGTTTAAGTTTTCTAGCAAAAAGCGACACATCTTAAGGCCACTGTTTATGTGGCCTTTTTTATATCTAAACTTTCTGTAAAAACTTTTTTTCATTTTTTTAAATTATTTTGCATCTAAAGCCAAAACTCAGTCGTTTAACTTTTGAACTCATAAAAACAGAGAGACTCGACATGATCCAATTTAAACGCAAAACCTTGTCTTTGGCCGTTGCTGTAACGTGTGCAGCCATAACAGCGGGCGCAGTTGCGTCAAGCCATAGAGAAGCACCGAACATTACTCGTCATCCAGCGCTAGACAGCACTGACTTCTACGCATTTAACAGTTATGAACAAGGCCGAGAAGGCTACGTCACCTTCATCGCAAACTACATTCCATTGCAGGATGCATACGGCGGCCCTAACTACTTTGCTATGGATCCAAATGCCCACTACGCCATTCATATCGATAACGATGGTGATGCTGTAGAAGACATTAGCTTTGTTTTTAATTTTAATAACATGCTAGCTGCTGATAATGAAGGTATAGCGCTACCCATCGGCCCAGAAGGCGATAAAAAGATGGTAAAAGTACCGCTTAAAAACGTTGGCGGTATCAGTGCAGATGATTCAAGCGCAGCAAACTTTTCAGAAATGTACAGTCTTACTATGGTCAGTGGCGACATTAAAACAGGTACGCGTACAACGCTAACGCCAGCCATGGGCGATATGTTTAAAAAGCCCCTTGATTATATCGGCAATAAAACCTTCACAAGCGAAGCGGAATACGCCCGTTATGCCCAAAGCTTTATCTATTCGTTCAGCATCCCTGGTTGCGACGACATGGCCAAGGTATTCGTTGGGCAGCGTAAAGACCCCTTCGTCGTAAATCTGGGTAAAACTTTTGACCTTGTAAACTATGTACCTGTTGAAGGTGACAGTGCGCCGGGTGCAGGTGATGGCCAAGGGTTCCCGGGCGGTATTACTCAAAGCGCGATGAACGATGACTTGGCAGACAAGAACGTAACGGCACTTTCTATTGAAGTGCCTGCTGCGTGTGTGACTGGCGAAGGAAACGGCGTAATTGGCGGCTGGACAACGGCAAGCTTACCTCAAGCTCGCATTCTTAACCCAGATGCGACGTTTGAAAAACCAGAAACTAACGGTGGAGCGATGACACAGGTTTCTCGTCTAGGAAGTCCACTTGTGAATGAACTGGTTATTGGTATCGGTGACAAGGATAAGTTCTCAACCTCTCACCCTAGCAATGATGGTCAATTCGCTGATTATGTGACTCACCCATCACTGCCTGAGTTACTTAACATTCTTTTCAAAGATGCGGTAAATACCACGCTGGGTACGGAGATTGAAACTCTTGCACCAACTAACTTCCCTCGCACGGACTTGGTAACAGCGTTCCTAACTGGTTTCCCAGGTGTTAACCAACAAGCTACCGTAACTGCGTCTGAAATGCTTCGCCTAAACACTGGAATTCCAGCAACACCTGCTGAATCACAGTCGGCCTTTGGTGTAGCAGGAAATGACTTAGCAGGTTTCCCTAACGGTCGCCGCCCAGGTGATGACGTGGTGGACATTGCACTTCGCGTAGTAATGGGACGCCTATGTCACCCTATTCCAGTAGCAGGTGAAGACACTGATTTAGGTTTATGTGCACCAGAAGATGCAAGTGTGGGCACCGTACCTTTCACTGACGGCGCACCTGTAGACGCCAGCATGATTGATAACGCATTCCCTTACCTTAAAACACCGCTTGCTGGTTCAGAATAAGGAACGCAATTATGCCTATGAAGAAAACATTATTTAATCATGACTCCAGCCAATTTTCGATTGCGCGCTTTGCTTCAGCGAACGCTCGCTCTCGCCGAGTTTGGGTCATATCGGGATTGGTATTAGCGCTTTCGGGCTGTTTTGACAGCGATGATGACGACGATTACACGCCACCCGAGGAAAATGTGGCACCAGTAGCGGTGGATCAGATGCTGACGACGCAAGCTGATATTGCCTTTGACGGTACGTTAACTGCGACAGATGAAGATGGCGATTCGCTTACCTTCGGCCTTGGAGAAAACGGTAGCTTAGGTAGTGCTGTAGTTAACGCTGATGGAAGCTTCACTTACACACCAAACGCTCAGGTAACAGGCAGCGATAGCTTTACGTTTACCGTGTCAGATGGTGTAAACCCTGAGGTGACTGCATCGGTTTCTGTAACCATAGAAGCTCAGCAGGTATCGTTTTCTAGCTATACCCGTGATGCATTTAACCAAGCCCCTACCGACGAACCACTACCAATTAACGGAAGAGAGTTCACACAGGATGCTGATGATACGACTTTCGACGATTTACTCATCGATTAACAGTCTGGATCGGTAGCGGAAAACAGTGTCAACCGTAAAGCCATGGAAGGCTTTTTTAAAGGAAACGACAATGCAGTTTATTAAAACGTTTGCTTTCACCCTCCTATTTTCAAACCTAATGCTTATTACCGAATCTAACGCAGCAAACATTCAAAACGAAGCATTAAATTACAATACCGTGATAGCAACCTGGGAGCCCCAGCACGCATCAATTAAAGGCTTTGATGAAGCAGATAAACTTTTATCACAAAGCCGATATCTTTTTGCACAGGGCAATGAACGGGAACGTGTAGAACGCTTTACACGTGCAATGCGAAATAACTATGACGCATTAAATCTAGGTCAAAAAGAGCGTCTTGTTGTTCTTGAAGCTAGGTTACTTCAAGGTATTCATAAATTTGAGCAAGCCGAGCAGCATTTAGCACAAATATCACATTACCGCTCCCCAGCTGCGCATTTGCTTCTTGCAGATATCAATATTCAGCGGGGCAACGCAAAACAGGCAAAACAATATTGCGAACAGTTAGTTGGAAAAACCAGCTTCTTGATTGCCTTTACCTGTATGGTAAACGCAGATTTTTCGCAAAACGCTGAACCTAGGTTACTACAAAAGCTTAAAGCATTTGAAATATATACCGGTTCAGCCACACATACTGAACAAGAATGGTTTTATGAAGTGCTTGCAGACATGACGCTAGAATTAGGCAATGCTGAAGAGGCACTTCAGTTATTAGGCAAAACGGAATTCTCACAGCTTCCGATTAGCGCTTTGCTGGTTTGGGCAGAAGCGCACACTTCGCTTGGCAATTTTAAAATCATAACCGAGACTTTAGAGGCCTCTGTACCTGACATATCTACTGCCGATGACGGCTTACTCCTTCAATGGGCTAAGGCAGAGCGAGCACAGGGCATTCAAACCTCTCCTGTACAATCTCAGTTAGCTAAAAATATGGAGATTCGCGTTTGGCGTGAAGATAGCTCACACGCGGCACAAGTCGCAACTTACTTTTTAGAGGTAGAACCAAACTATGCCCTAGCTTTAAAGTTTGCCGAACTTAACTGGCAATATGCGCAAAATAATAGCGATAAGCAATTGCTAGAGCGGGCACGACAAGCAAAGGCGGTATCCACTGATGTGTAGCACTATCCCTTTTTTCAATAAAAAAAGTATAAACACGCTTATTGCGCTATTCATGTTTACACTGCTTAGTACTGACGTCTTATCTCACGAATTGAGCAACGGGTATTTAACTCTTAATAGCACTTCAGACAATGCGCTAGCGGGTGAACTGTTATTAAAACCCGAAGATATCGGTCGCGCTGCTGGGTTAGATATTGATAACAACGGTAGCCTTACGTGGGGCGAGGTGAATCGACACCACAGCTTGGCAAACAATTATATACAGAGCAATGTTGTCATCAGTGATAATGGCCAGCGCTGTGCGCTCAGTACAGCGCCACCATCTATGAAAAACATATCCGCAGAATCGGTGTTGGCCTATCCACTTCAAGTTACTTGCGCAAAGTTAAACGAGCTAACCGTGCAATACACAGGCATTGTCGCGGACTTTCCTACCCATAAGTTACTCACGTCGATAACGCTAAACGACTTTAACGGAGTATATGTATTAGACAGCGAGCGAACATCAATTACTGTTTCCCCTCTAAACAATGACTGGCTCACTCAATTTGGTGAAATGGTATACCAAGGTATTTGGCATATTTTCATCGGGCTTGACCACATTCTCTTCTTGGTTGCTACCTTACTTACCGTGAACCTTCGTCGAAACAATAACCGCTGGGAAAGAGCGGCAAGCAAAGCGCGTATTTTTAAAAATACGGTGATACTTGTGAGCACATTTACTCTTGCTCATTCAATAACCTTAACGGCCACAGCGCTCAATTTCATTACGCTCGATAGCCGTATAGTAGAGTTAGGTATCGCCTTATCGGTAGCCATCACCGCATTAAACAACATGTTTCCGATCATCATGCGATTAGGATTTATCACCTTTGGCTTTGGACTATTACATGGAATGGGATTCGCCAGCGTGTTTGGTGACCTCAACGCCCAGTCGGGCAGCTTGGTAATGAACGTATTGGCCTTCAATTTAGGGGCTGAAATAGGTCAACTCGCCATTGTTTCTTTGTTGCTACCCCTGCTACTGGCTATTCGAAACGTAAAGGTTTACGCCAAGGCAATAATGCCAATTGCATCTTCAATCATTGCGGTAATTGCACTTAATTGGACGCTTCAGAGATGGTAGCAGCGGCAAACCTAGTTATTAATTGAAAGATAAGAGTAAGGTTATACCGAGTGACAAAAAATAAGAAATGGCTGAAGCGGCGAGCGCCTTTGGACAATCTTTCGGCACTTAGTCATAAAAAGCACAAAAAGTAGTTGTATAGGCGCGCGGCATCGCTATAATGCCAAGCATCAACACCACGTTGATGTCTATACACTATGCCAGTGTGATGGAATTGGTAGACATGACGGA
>NZ_BLIJ01000017.1:0-6026 GCF_009811475.1 Alteromonas sp. KUL150 | reverse complement strand
AAGTCGGTTTTTTTGTTTCTGGAATTAATTCAATAATTAAATCACAAATTTTTCACGGTTGTAGCAGGACAGACTAAAGTGACTGTCAGATTTACCAAGCTACCAAAGCCACTCAGCTACCTTCATCAACTGAACTCCAGTAGCCGTGACTAGCATCGCATACCTCAGAAAAATCATTTACCAACTTCATGAATTTATTAGTAAAAGTATCCAGCATAACTGTCTCACCTCTATTAACAATCTCTGTCCATAAATCGAACTTTAGATATTCATAGGTAAGCCACCATTTGCTTTGTGGAAAACGGCTGTATCCACCTGACACTCCAAGTTGTCGTAACTTTTGCTGAATCTGGGCTTCAGCTACCACTTGACCAAGATTTACGCTTTCATCCCTACGAACAACACCTATTGTTACTGGTGGGTTAAAATCTGAGGCATTAAATTCAAGAGCAATAGATAATGCGTTTGACTTATTATAAATTCTGAATGGATACCCCCACTTTTTACTCAACTTACCAAAATCGTAGCTAACCTCCCATCCATCAGGTAAAAATATTGAAACTCTTTTTTGAAGCTGATCAAAAAAAGACTCCATTTGTTGACTTTTTAAATCTGGAAGTTCTCTAGACACTTTTAATGCCGTAGTTAAAAAGCGTTGTTTTTCTTCAACAGAGACGCTGTCTAAGTATTCCTTTAACGTCATCACTTTACTCCGATAAGTACCTGTTAGCTTATGAACCACTTCCATGTATTGTTTAATTGGAAAGGATAAATTTTGGAGATTCCCAACCTCATTGAGGCTTTTCTCCAGCCATTGTATTATTGAGGGATGTTGAACACTTGAGTAATACAAATTTGAGTAAAAGACTGTGTCAGCACTATTTGTCAATTCTGTCTTTTCGGCATTTAGACGATAATTGCCCAAGCTATATTCGCTTGGTTCAGGGCGATCTATCGTCAAATAAATCACCCAGATATTTATTTCTTCAACATCGCTATTTTGCTCATTCACATAACTAATGTATCGAGCAATCTGATTAGGCTGATCACCAGCATAAATCTTATTTTCGACAATGATATGATTCGCCCCATCTGTGAGGTATATATCAATGTTTTCATGTTCTCTGTGGACACTTGCTGAGGCCAAATCAAAACTAAAACGACTTGGCTTGTAGAGTGATAAAAATATTTCCAAAAATAAGGAGTCTTGGTAATGCAAGCCTTTGGGATTTAACAACGACGCAATAAACCTTGAATGAAGGCGGACTTCATCCCCTTTGTTCAAGAGCGTCGTGAAAAGATTAAAATCATTCAATCCTCTACGCTTCTGTTTCGCCCGGTAATCTTGATACTCCTGAAAAAGAAAAGCCATATCTGAATATGCCTTATCATTAATACTTTTCTGCACAAATTCCCCAAAGTACATCGAAATTAGCGCCTAAACACAACGCGAATCAGGTTAGTACTGTTAATTTCATCACTACTTCATACATTTAAACAATCTCAATTTCCGAGCTTAGAAGCGCTCATATGCCTTTTTTTGAAAGACATCTACTGTTTTACCTTCTTCTACTTGAGATTAAAACCCCATACATTCGAAACTATGCACTTAATCTAGACAGGCATGTGTAAAGGTTTAAGCAAATAAATTGTAAGTAGAAGGGTTCTAAAAGAAAAAAACGTTAGTGAGGTAAAAACTGTATAAAGACGATTTAAATGGCCTCATCTTATCCTCGTATTGGTATCTTTTGGGTTTACCAACATAAACTCATATCAAAATCTATACAATTATCTCAAGCCTCATATAGCAGTGTAGGAATTGCCGACAGCAACTTCAGCCACATTGATGTTTGGGAATCAGAAAAAGTTTACCTTCCTGAATGTCCAACGCTTTTTGACTCTGAATATCAAGCGCTACCTCGCGGGAGAATTTTATTTGATAAGAAAAATAACACTTTTAGCATGTTCGCCGATAGAAAAATTGTAAGAAGTAAGCACTACAGACAAATGATCATAAACGCCTTTTCTCTACAGGCGCAAAAATGCATATGGAGAACAGACTCTCACTATGTTGTTTTCAGTTAAGGGATTAAAATAAAGCTTTATCCCAGCAAAAGTAGATAGACTAAAGTGACTGTCAGATTTACCACTCGCTAAGCAGTGCGGTATATCAATATCAATGATTGAACAGCATTACAGTCACGTACTCCCAAAGATATTTGGCAATCAGCTTTTAGGTATTGAAATGGATGAGATCAAACAGGACAAAGACAGAATCGTACTGTCACTGAAAGAGCCGTTGCGTCTTACACTAAGAGAGCTAAAGAATGGGAAGCTAATTATCAACTTCGGGGGTGCATATAATGGCCAACCATTCCCCACTACGTCTTGAAAAAAGAGCCAAAATGATACATCTTGGATGAGCTTCTAAAAATGGAGAAGTAACTTAAAGGACTAATATGTTTGACCAGTCGTTCTCACATCAAAATTTATTCAAAATATACGTTCATGAGAACAAGAAAGGAAATAATCTTGCTGAACGCTTCTTCGAAGATGTAAGCGAAGAGTACACGAAGGTCAAACGTGCAAGAAAGTTAATCAGTAAGATTTATTCTCGACGTCGTTACTATTCGCCAGCCGTATTTGAGAAACGAGTTCTTCTCCTGTATAGATTGCTTCGCGAAGTAAAAAACAAAAAAAATGAAGTAGTCAGAAGTCACCTAAAAATCATCTCAAATAAAATTTCCGAGAGGAAATTTAAATTCTCACTAACCAAGCTAGACGAAAAAGTAAACGACAAAGATGTTTTTATTACTGGCAGTTCGGTCGACTCTTTCTTTGCCGAAAAACAAATACAAAAAAATATAAAATATACCTATGGTGTGAAACAAGCTGATAGAGACCTAATCGTTCCACAACTTCGCTCCGTTTTGGCTAACAAGTTTCCCAAGATTATTATCAAAACTGACATAAAGTCTTTCTACGAGACTATCGATAGAGAACTTTTACTGAAGAAGCTAAATAAGAGTCCAATCCTCAGCCTCACCACTCGAAAAATCATTGCAAGACTACTTGAATCATACGAAGAACAGTCTGGCGCGAGCTTGGGCATTCCCAGAGGTGTCGGTGTCAGTGCCTACTTAGCAGAGCTTTATATGAAGGATTTCGATGCGGAAGTAGAAAAGTTACCAAGTCTTATATATTACGCACGTTATGTTGACGATATCGTCATAGTACTTTCACACACACCGGGGAAAGACTCCCAACACCACCTTGATTTTATCGAGTCAAGGCTTCGCGAAGAGCAGTTAAGCTTAAACCTTACCGGCGACAAAACAAAAACTATTGATTTCAGCACAGCAAATTGTAACTTTCAGTTTGATTATCTTGGTTATAAATTTAAATGCGCCAGTGGTAGCGTAAAACTTGAGTTGGCAGATAAGAAGAAATCCAAGTATCACAAACGAATAAGTGACGCTATTAACGCCTACAACAAACACTCAAAGCGACAACCCAAAAAAGCAAGACGAGAACTTTTATTGCGACTTAAATTTCTGACCTACAACACAAAACTTTCCAATAATAAAGGAAACGCGGTCGTAGGGATTTACAACTCAAACCGATGGATAACAAGCTCTGATTGCCTCCAGAATCTTGATCATAAACTCCAAGGTTTAGCTAACGCGATAAATAACGCAGGGTTAAGAAATCGAATATCAAAATACTCATTCAAAGAAGGCTTTGATAGAAGACTATTTGCAAATTTCACTGCTCAAGAGTTCTCAATAATAACTAGGGCATGGTCAAAGTGAAAAAAACCATAAGAATAAAACTAAAAAAAGAACGAGCTATCCTGTCTGATACTCTTCCATATGAAACCCCGATTACTTTTTCCAATAGGTTTTTCTACGAATTCATTATTGAGAACTCTCTTGAAGTTGAAGGTGACAAGATTATATGGAACAGCTTAAATGAAGCCAATGATGCTGTGGTGAGGTTGCTTTTTGGCATAAGTGAAAATGAAGTAGAAAAAAATGGTGCCAAGAGAACCATCGTCATTAAAAATGGCACCTTTATTACTGTGCCTTTTCAATATGGGGTTAGCCACAAAGAGGATAGTTATAGAAAGCTCTCCGTACCTCATCCTAGAAATCAACTTCAGATAGCCAACTTCTATGAGAAGTACAAAGAATTGATTCTCTATTATTCTAAGAGGTCAAAATTCAGCCTTCGCCACCCGCATAAAATTGCCGACACTAGACTCTTTGACGATGAAAGAAAAAGTGCTTCAGTAGTACTTACCAACCAGTTTGATAAAAATCTTTCCTACCGCAATAAGCATCTAAAATCCTTTTTTGGATACCAAAAAATTAGAAATATACATGAGTTCTTTGAGTCAAAGGCATACCATCAATGCGAGAAGAAATACAACGTAATGGCTCAGCTCGATATCTCAAAGTGCTTCGATTCAATTTACACTCATTCCATTGCGTGGGCACTACTAGGTAAAGGCCCCGTTAAGACAGAGCTTGCTAATGTAGGCAACAAAACATTAGCTGGCTCATTCGCAGATGACTTTGACTCATTGATGCAAAAGCAAAACTACAATGAAACAAACGGTATTCTGATCGGGCCTGAGTTATCTCGAATATTTGCCGAATTAATCCTACAAAAAGTTGACTTCAACCTTGAGTCGAGGCTTGCTAAATCATCAATTTATCGTGATAAAGATTATTCTATTTTTAGATACGTAGATGATTATTTCGTCTTCTTTAATGAAGAAAAAATATACAAAGTGATAGTTGATACGCTTCTCGAGCACTTATCAGAATATAAACTCGGCTTAAACACAGAAAAAGAAATCGTTTATAAAAAACCTATAATCACTGAAATAACCATAGCAAAGAGAAAAATATCTGAGCTACTGAACGATAAGATAAAAATAGATATTGATGAGGACGAAGAAAAAGTAGATGAAGAAGGAGAACCATTAAAGTACGGAAACATTTTTATTCACGCAAAAACATTGATCACAACATATAAATCAATACTTTCTGAGAGTGGGGCAGAATACAAAAGCGTGATTAACTACACGCTCACAATAGTAGAATCAAAACTCAAATCTATTTTTAAGAAATATTCGCAAGTTCAGTACGACTACAAAACTCACAGAGACCTATTGGATTCTATAGACGCTTGTATTGAGTTCGCGTTCTTTATTTACAACGTCGCTCCGAGAGCCAATACAACTATAAAGCTAAGTCGAGTCTTAAAAGAAATAATCGAATTCTGTAAGAAAAAACCCATCGAAATCGATGAAATGCACCACATCTTCAAGTGTATCTCAGACAATATTTCGTTTGTAATAGAGAAGTATGAGACAAAAAACTATACACAGGTTGAGACGCTTTATTTGCTGACAGTTTTGTCAGAACTAGGTAAAGATTACTGGTTGCCTGAGCCATCTTTAGTTAAGTACTTCGGAGGAACATATAATAGAGGTAAGAAAACCGTTTCTTTTGATAGCAGTTTGAACTACTTTTCGATAACAGTAATTCTTTTTTATATGCGTGATAAGTTACGTTATGGCAGGGCGAGAAAGGCCATCAAGAAAACTATAAAAGAAAAGCTAAAATCCCCTGAAGCTTCGCTGAAGAAAGACTCAGAGTTATTCTTCCTTTTAATAGATTGTATCAGCTGCCCCTACTTAGAGAATGGATTCAAGCAAGACCTGCTTAAACACTTTGGCATATCTAAAAAGAAGCTTCGAGACGAGATTATTAATCTGAGACAAAATTGGTTTACCAAATGGGTCAATTTCAGCTTTGCAGATGAACTTGACTCCAAACAAAGTGACGAAGTATATTAATCGAACTTCGCATCGCGCCAACCGCTAATGACTGTAGGCAGTCCCACACACCCGCGAAGCGCATTATTCGGTCCTATGCATGGACGATTTTGCTTAAGCAGTCCGGTGTCGAGCTGCTTCCAAATTTATTTTTATCAATAAAGAAAAAACGCGATGC
>NZ_BLIJ01000016.1:0-14302 GCF_009811475.1 Alteromonas sp. KUL150 | reverse complement strand
GCGTCGGTTTTTTTGTGTCTGGAAGAAAATTTGTACCAAAGAAGCTATTACAACTTTAGTTCAACATATCCGCGTAACACCCTCTTCAAACATGGAATTTAAGGGTCGATAACATTTGGTTTAGTTAAGTATTTAGTTTGCGTTAATCTTCATTAACGTTACCTATATTTTTTTATTTACTTGTATCGATATACGTACATCAGTCAAATCATACACGTTTGGTTAAAATAGTTGTTGAAGAACTCAGGGAGTGAGGCTGTCTTTCGGCGGAAACGTGTAAATTGCAGTTTTTAGCACACTTTAGTTAAACAAAGTATATTGTCGAAAGACAGTAAGAGTTTTAGGCTAGCTATACAACTCCTCTCTAAATGTGCAAAAAATACTTGCATATTATTGTTTGAACAGTGTTGCTATCAATATAGACTTACAAATTCGGAATTCGACGCTTAACTCAAAGTTCTAGATATTAAATGGATTTAATAACACTTATCTCATGTACTCTCCTTGCAAGTCTCATTATGACATTGAATATGGGGCTAACGTATTTATCCAGCCCCGACGAGAAATACATAAAGTATTGGCTAAATGCTGGTGTTTTATTCGCTCTATCAAACATTGTCGCTTTGTGTCTGAATATATTCGCCCCTGAAAAGGCGATATCTCCGGTAATTGCAAATGCATCTTTTTACGCGGCGCACGCGGCCATTTTGAATGGCGTTTACGTTTATCTATATACAAGGCCCATTCCTTTATTGGTAAGTAGTATATTTATCTTGTCAGTAGCTTTACACGCAGTCCCTGAGGTCGCCAATTCCGTTGAAGTTCGCTTTTTCGTATTTAGCCCTATCATCATTTTGCTTGACCTATTTTCATCCTTTTTGCTGTTCAAGAATTTGTATCGCAAAGATTCACATTCCTTCTGGCCTTTGCTCATTACGCTTACTATTTTTGCAACTCTAATGACCATAAGACTCTTTGCTATAGCCATTAGCGATGAGCGGTTAAGCCTTTTTGGTAATGATTACCTGCAAACCGCAGGCTCATTCGTAATAATTGCCTTTATCTTTTTGCTGACTATAGGTTTCAATTACATAGTCACTTGGAAAAAAGAATTAGCACTCAGAGATTCAATGCTTACTGATTATTTGACTGGCTGGTCTAATAGGAGAGGCCTTGCAATTAAAGCTGATAAAGAGTTCTCTCGGTTCAAAAGACTTAGTCACCCCCTTGGTATCTGTGTGTTTGATATTGATCACTTTAAATTTTTGAATGACACCTATGGGCATTTAAGTGGAGATCTAGCACTTAAGGCTGTTACGAGTTGTGTAGCCGAAGAAGTTAGAGACTATGACTTTTGTTGCAGATTTGGAGGGGAGGAGTTTGTTTTACTTCTTCCAAATATAGACTCAGTTAGTTTAAAAAATACCACCGAACGAATTCGGTCTGCGGTTAATAACTTAGCAATCAAGGGTAATGACCATACAATGTCTGTCACGGTGAGTATTGGTGGAACAATAGCAAACAAATATGATCGCAATTGGGAAGAGACGCTTAAAAGGGCCGACAAAAATTTATACAACGCTAAACAGACCGGCAGAAACAAAGTGGTTATAGACAAGTAGTGAAGCCGAAACTGTTTTTTCGATTATCGAGCAATCACCATACGATTTCACTCATGTTGTATGCTTACCCCATCCTAGCGGCTCAAGAGGTGTGAGAGATAGCTACATGCTTCAATTTAAAGACCGAATATACCCTCTCCTATCTGAATTTGTAGAATAATGGAAGTAAACTTAGCTATTCTAGAATGCATTAAAACTCAGTTTCAGGGCCAGCATATGATTCTTAAGGAAGAGCAATGGCTTTAACTCAAATGCAAATAATTCAGTCGCTGGGAGAAGCTATGTCTTGGTTCGAGCGAGAATTAACTTGGGGCGTGCCTCCTACTGAACTTAGGCACTTAATTGGCCGAATCGGTGAACTTTATGCCGCACTGATTACAAACGGGCAAATGGCTACAGAAGTGAATCAACAAGGCTATGATGTCGTCGGTGCTAACGGCGAGAGAATATCCGTCAAAACGACGGCTGTGATGGGTTCTAGTGGGCATATAGCGTTCAACCCCAACACACTGATATCAGTTGACCGCATTATTATTCTAAGAATCAACACTGAAGAGATGCAAATCGAAACTCTCCTAAATGAAGAAAAAAGAGTTGCTGAAAGTTTGATGCGCGAAACGCGCGGTACTAGTGGGAAGTTGGCAATATCACTATCAAAACTTATCAGCATCAAAAAGCCAAACAGTAATATCAGTGTATTAAAATCTATTCAAATTTCAGATTACACAATCAAAGAGTTGGAAAACGGAACAATAGAAGTCGAAAGAGATAATCAAGTACTCACTCCAGCTAAGCCGATACTTCGCGAGCTAGCGAAGCAACTCAACATCAGTATCCTCAACGGCGCGGGGAATCCAATGAATACGAGGCAACTTGGTAGCCTTATCATAAAGACAACAATTAACTGAACAGTAGGCTTATGCAAGAAGTTATTTTGAAGCTTGGTGGAGAGGGAGAAACCTTATCACTTATAGGTACTCGAGGTACTGATGGTTTAAGGAAATACCACATACAAACAAGTTCAGAAGCCTTATCAGAATTGCTATCTGAAAGCGATAGGTTACCGTCCTCTAAACAACAGCGTCAGATAAAGGTGAGTTCATGGAAAAAAGCATGTGACCTGCTTGAACAGTATCCTAGTTGGTACAAGCTTCATCCAATAGACATTCATCCTGACTTCGCTTCGAAGATACATAAACTCTTTTCCACAAAGAATGACTCCTCAATACATCACAACAAGATAAAGGATATATCTAGACCTGATAACACATCAAATACCGATACCAAGTTGCACGTAAATACCCAACTTAATTCGATAAGTATTGATAAAATTAAGGAGCTTTATGAACAATATTACGCTCTGATCAAATTAGAGATTGAAGAGTTTGGAGTAAAAGCTACCGAAGTACGACATTTAATAGGTCGAATCGGTGAATTTTATTGTGCTTTAAAAGTTGGTGGTGCATTAGCTTCTAGAGCTAATCAGCACGGTTTTGACGTAATATCAAAGCACGGCAAAACTATAAGTGTAAAAGCAACAGCTCAGGTAAATGGATTTGTTGCAATCTCAGCTTCTACAGCCAATTTAGCAGATGAACTCATGCTTATTCAGTACACCGCAGGTAAGCTGAACATTGTTTACTATGGTCCAATGGAGCCAGCCTTAGACTCTGCACGACATTACCCAGAAAAAATGAAATTTGAGTTAGATATTGGCAGTGCTAGAAAATTAGAAAGCTACAAGTCCAAAGCGAGACTGTAACTAATTTTGTGTAACTGCCTATCTCAATTTACTCTATAGAGAGTTAAGAATAGGCAGATGAACATGAATAAGAAAGAGCTTGAAGCTTTCGCAAAGGAAGCGGCCAAGGGAATTAAAACGCCTGAGGACTTAAACGAATTTAGTCAGATGTTGAAGAAAATCACCGTTGAAGCGGCTTTGAACGCAGAAATGGATGAACATCTTGGCTACGAGAAAAATCAAAAGTCTACATCATCAAACAGTCGCAACGGTAAGAGCAGCAAACGCGTAAAAACCGAAGATGGCGAGTTTGAACTCGACACACCTCGTGACCGTGAAGGCTCCTTCGAGCCTAAGCTCATTAAAAAACATCAATCCCGTTTCACATCCATGGACGATAAAATCCTCTGGCTTTATGCACAAGGCATGAGTACCCGTGAAATTGTCAATGCGTTTGATGAATGGTACGGTGCAGTGATATCGCCAACATTGGTTTCTCGCGTCACTAATGCAGTTATCGAGCAAGTTGTGGAATGGCAGTCGCGCCCGTTAGATGCGATTTACCCGATTGTTTACCTCGACTGTATCGTGGTGAAAATACGCCAGGATAAGCGCATCATCAACAAATCTATCTTCCTGGCCTTGGGCATCAATACCGAAGGCCACAAAGAGTTGATGGGTATGTGGATAGCCGAGAATGAAGGTGCTAAGTTCTGGCTAAACGTGCTAACCGAACTTCAGCAGCGTGGCGTAGAAGACATTCTCATCGCTTGTGTGGACGGTCTCAAGGGCTTCCCAGATGCCATTAATGCAGTCTTCCCACAAACCCATATTCAACTCTGTATCGTATACATGGTGCGTAACTCACTAAAATACGTGTCATGGAAGGATTACAAAGCTGTCACAGCAGATTTAAAGTGCGTATACCGTTCAGCAACAGAAGATGAAGCTCTGCTTGAACTAGAACGGTTTGCTGAAACATGGGACGAACAGTACCCACAAATCGCTAAATCATGGCGGACGCACTGGCATAATCTCAACACCTTATTTAATTACCCAGAGGACATCCGCAGGGCAATTTACACCACCAACGCCATTGAGTCGTTGAACAGCGTTATCCGCAAAGCCATCAAGAAACGGAAAATCTTCCCCAGCGACGATTCCGCTAGAAAAATGGTGTACTTAGCAATAAAAGATGCCAGTAAGAAATGGTCAATGCCGATTCAAAACTGGCGTCAGGCGATGAGTCGATTTATTATCGAGTTCGAGGAACGCCTCGAAAAACATATTAACTAATGGCAGTTACACAGAATCTGTTACAGGCTCTCCAAAGCATCAGATATTTAAAGCTCAGTGTAACTCTAGATACATCCACGCTTTTTATATTCAGTCTCCCAAGCCTTGAAACGCTGTGTAAGTAGCTCTTTAGTTTTCAATCCTCGTGCGAGCGCACGTTTGCTTTTTGCCCTTTCTTCTTTATTTTCGAACGTTACTCCGGATAGCTCCTGCTCAAACATACTAGGAACGACATGACTGTAATGTTGCTCTATCATCGCAATGCTAGTACCGCATTGTCGAGCAAGTACATCAACTCTTAAAGTTCGGCTAAGTAATTGCCAAGTTATGTAAGTATGGCGCAGCGAATAGAGTGTTCTAGGTCCATCTGGGCTGGCCTTCAGCTCAGCTTCTTCTAGTGCTGATACGAAGGTTCTGCCTAATTCGTTGGTACTTGAACCGTCAGATAGTACAAATATCTTGTCAGACGGTCGGCGATTAGGGAAACGCTCCATTAAGTTCATTAGGGGAAAGACAAACTCATCTTTGCACACGACGGTTCTCGTACCCGTGTGTTTCGTGGTCTTGCCTTTTCGTACCTTAATTTTAAAAATGACTTGGTGCTCTTGCCTTGTCATTAAGACGTCAGCCCAAGTCAGTTCTTCCATTTCAGTGCCGGGACGAATACCTGTATTGATGACTACGTCAGCATAATCAAGTAACAACTCTCTTATTTGCCTCGTTTTTTCCTTACGGCTGTTGTCTCTCATATTTTCGAGAGTTTCAACGACCTTTTCATATTCAACTTCACTGAAAGCAGCACGCCTAGCCCCCTGCTCTCCTTTGTTACTTAATACAGGAACCTGAACTGGCAACATCCATTGGTTTTCGACCGCAGCTTTAAACACCATTTGTAGCGCAGCGTTATGATTTAGTAGTGTAGACTTGTTAAGGACCTTTCCAGCCTTTTGTATTCGCCAAATGTCGAACTCTTTAAGCTTGTCTTGGTCAATAGAAGTGATATCCGTGCGGTCAAAAAATGGAATGTGATATTTTTTCAAAGCTCCCATGTAGTCTTTGTAGCTAACTTTACCGCCGCCGTGCGCAAGCTCATGTTCCATTGCTAGAATACTCTTCGCAGCTACATCGCGAAAACGCTTGCTCGTTGTGAGAGTTCCTGATTCCGCTTTTATTTTCCACTCCATGCGTAGCAATCTAGCCGCTGCTACAGCTTCTTCTTTATCAACTTGTTTAGTTGATTTGCAGTGCCATTTCCCGAAAAGCTGAAAACGGGCGTACCACTTTTTGCTGTTATCTTGCAGGAAAACGTAGAGCGTGTCGTCGATGTCGTGTCTTGCTAACTGCTTAGCCATAAATACTCATTTGCAAAGAAAAAATAATGCGCTTACTTCGAGTATATATGGCTTAGTGACAATAGCTAACTGTTTTATATGGATATTTTTAGGTTATGTTAATACACATTAAAGTTACTTTTTTTCGTTTAGGTGATTAGTGGCGAATTAATCTTGCTAAGTCGGATGTAACTCTTTAGCATGCTTGACTTTGTATCCGTTCCGCAGGTTTTCAAAGCCTCTCACCAAAATGTACATTGCCGCAAACATAACCAAGAAACTTGCTTTATCTTGACTAAAGTCAGTAGCGTTGTCATACAGCGTAGCGACGCCGAAAGCAGTCTCCATCAATCCATAAGCAATCATCCAGCGGTATTTAATCACCAATAGCACCCAAGCGAACACAATCGCAATAACGACCGCTACGACGCGATAAAAAGGGTTGCTGAGCCACACTTTTAATCCGCCTATCAGGCTGGGAATTATTTGGTAGGCTGCATGCATAACAAACAACAACAATACCCAAGCTAGAATTTTCAAGAACACTGCTAAAATGCCATTTGCCAACGGCTCCATAGCTTGGTTGCTTTCTCTTATAAACTCGTCAACAATTTTCGAATCCCCTCCTCTTCTTATAGCTTCTCGACGCATATCGTTCTGAGCCTCAGCTCTTCCCGTCATATCAATTCTCCCCGAGGTATTGTGCTTGCACGATAGTGTAAACCCCATGGACTAAAAGTAATCTACACGTAATGGAACCCATGCGAATAGTATTCTGTATGTGAACGTATAAACAAAACACTTGGCCAATATCTACCGGAATTTTGTTGCCTTTGGTGTATACTAATGTTTTCAACCTCATCACTTTCCACGCTCCAAAATGATGTTAAAACCAGTCCAGAAGAGCCATCATGACCATGTCAGCGTCTAGCGAAGAAAACTCAAATCGTCCTTGTAAAAATATGAAACGGCTTAACATCTATTTAAATTTAGCTGAATTCACGCAATGTTCAGTAGGCTGTTACCTTCAGGTCGTAAACGTGTAACACATACATGTAAAAAAAAGCAAAAGACATGGCGAGTACAACGAGTCCTATAACCGAAGATGTGATCTTGATACCAGATGTGCTTACTTCGAATGAATTTTCGCCATTATCTGCGCTTGTCCCTAGTTGTGGTTCAGTCGCTGAATTTCTTGCCAGAAGTTTTTGAATTTCAAGTTGGGCCAAAGCCTTTTTTTCATCGAGTTTAAATTGCAAATAGGCAAGATAAACTCCGCTAATAACTAACAGCATGACAATGACAAAAATCACCCATGTTTGAATATTTTGGAATGTGAATGAATTTTTATTGTCATCGAATGTGAATACATCATAGGCAAACCGTTCTTTCTCAAAAGCTTCATGGCGTAAAAGGCTTTCATAATAATTTTGTTCTTCTTTCAATTCGCTCTCTTTTTTTAGTGCTTCAATATCTTGCCAGAAATCTTTATCTTTGTGTTCGTTAGCACTGACAATAGCAGTTAGAAAGAGTGTGATTAATAATAAAATTCGCATCACCTTATTCACCTTTAACCTTTACAATATTGTCAATCAGCGCGGATATTGTCTCTCGCTCACACCCGTTTTCCGGATACGGTATGTCTTTCGTGAATGAATACACGGTTAAGGCCCCTTTCTTTTTGCGCAGCCAATCTGGGACGCTGCATTTATCTTGTAAGACTGGCTCTACTCTGAGTGGTATTGAAGGCCTAATGAGTCGATAGTTGTTCGAGGGTAGTTCGTGTATATTTTTACAGTCTGGACATAGCCCTTGTAATTGTTGGAGTAGCTCAGATATTTCATCACGCTGATCACCCACATATTTTTTTGGGATAAACTGTTCTGGCTTAACGTATTTAAAGGGTATTTGATAATTCCTTAAGTCGAGTGGATTGTTGAACGACGAAATGCCTTGATTTCCATAACGGTCCAGATTTAACTGCTCGGCCATCTCACGAAGGTCCATTCCTGTAGCTTGAATGTCTTGTACTGTTTGTTGCTGTTGGGCAATGCTGTGAACAGATATCAGTGCAAGTATCCCCACAAACATGATGCTTTTTGAATCCATTGTTATCCCTTGCGTTAATTACGTACATCTAAGCTCACGTCGTGGTTAATATTTATTTTATAAAAAGTAATCACTGTTCTGCTATGTTTGAAACATAGAACCTAAAGTCAGGCGATAAACGACAGTGTGGAACTACTCCTTTCGGCTTTCGAAGAGATTACTAACGCCCCCCTAAAGTTCCGCACCTTTCTGATTAACAGAAAGATAGATTATTGCATTTAGTCTATTTTCTTATAGCGCCGTAGTGTGTGACCTTATGACCTACGAATCTTCCATTTAATCCCGCATTTCTTCTGTTCTTCGGGCACATTTTGCTGCCCGCTTAGTGGCTTACAAGAAACTACTTCAAATGCACCGTTTTCTTCTATCTCGCGCTTTTTTTTAGCGCATTCTTTACACAAAATAGTCATGCTAGGCATATTTGAATCCATTAACGATTGGTTTTGGAAAGGCCACAGACAAACGCTCTGTGTTGTTTTAAATTAACTAATCGATCAGTTTCTAGTGCATTCGATATATTGACAGACTGCGAGTAGACTTTGTTAGCTTTAACCAGAACGTCGTAGTTAGTTACGACAATATGTGGGCTATTATTGCCTCTTGTGTCAGCTCCCCCATTGTCAACGCTATTGGGCGTGGGAGCGATTACACCAACTGCACTGTCAAGTTGCTCCATTAAAAAAGTATATATTTCTCCTAGTTCGGCTTCTCCTTCTCGAAATAGGTTGAGGTCAGTGGCATGCCTCCAAACCTTTTCCAAGTCATTTAGTGCAACCCCTGAATAGCAACTAAGTATGCTACTTGACTCAACCTTCTGCGCGGCATCGAGTGTAACATTCGATCTTTCTATGAAAGTGTTGCCTAATTCTGGCGCAAGTGCACGGGCTGCATTACCTGATGCGAAGAATTGATTAGTATTCAACGATACATCTTCAACACTGGTTTCAGTTACATTATCAATCGATGCTATGACCGACGGGTATCGGTACTTATTACCGTCTTTTACTAAAGGAATGACAGATAATTCTTGTCTCTTGTATCCTAAGTTAAAGCTGTCAGGAATGTCCGATGTCGTGCCAATACTCAAGCCTATGTTTGTAGATGTCCCAAAAAACATGACATCAGATTTGGTTACTGAGCCTGTCGATACGGCAGCAGGCTGCCCACCAACCGCGATAACAGCCGCGTCCCCAGTGGCATAAAGCTGACGATATTTTGGATTGGTGATTGAAGAGTTCGACTCGATAGAGGCTAATACTGGTGGCGCAGTGCCATCGGCATTATTAGGTCCGATGTATCCTTCCACTCTTTTGTAACCGACATTTAATCCTGCGGGCTTAGTGTCTCCCTCCAAGACGCTTATCGATGTACTAGTTACAAATACCGCTTCGTCTCGACTTGCGCATCCCATGGTTAAGGAGGCTAAGATAAAAATTAGACTAGTTCTCCATTTCATCGTCTGTTTCCTTTCTTGATGTTGATTGAATTATTTTGGTGGTATTAGTGGAATAGCCCAAGGTCAATGCACCATGAGAGGGCATGTTTATCCCGCTTATGCCAAAGGTGGTTACTTCAATGTTTTCAACAGTGCAGTATTCGCTGTTTAGATTTGTATTGCTTTTGATATTCACAAAACCAATCGTATTGTGATTGCCTTCAGTATCGACATATTGAAGGGCACAACCAGTAGAGATGAAGATGATGCTAATTATTGTTAAGATTTTTGCCTGAACACTTGTCCTGAATCGCATCAGTGTCATCCTTTACATGCGCGAAGTTAAAAAAAAGAAAAAGGATACTCTCAACTTACAGGATGTTCATTTTTTAATCAACATTTTGTGAGCTGTAGGATCTTTACGCCCTTAATTGACTTTGTCGCTATCAAGTTTTAAACGTCGTCTAGAAGACAAAAGATTGGTAACGTTAATAAGACTTAACAGCAACTATCTACTTCCGGTTGCGACTGAAAGCGTTTCACGTACCATCCAAGTACGCACGATATTATTCTTTGCAAGGCAGTACGCAATGGCTAATCAACTTGAGCGACATGACATCGATGATACGTTGTATGTCTTTTTACAGGATAACAGTAAACGGTGGTACGCACGTTTTCAGCTGTTTGGGAAATGGTATTGCAAAGCAACAAAACAAAAGGACTTAGAAGAAGCAAAGGCGACCGCTCGGTATCTTCGAACTGAGTACAAGATCAAAATTGAAACTGGCACGCTATCGACGAGCAAGCGGTTCCGTGATGTCGCAAAGAAAGCTATTGAACAAATGGAGCACGAACTTGCAATGGGCACAGGCAAGGTTGCTTACAAGGACTATATTGGCGCACTGACAAAGTATAACATTCCAGTCTTTGACCGGACCTATATCACATCTATTGACCAAGATAAGCTGCGTGAATTCAACGTAAAACGCAGAGAGATCGCTAAGAAGGATTTATCCAAGTCAACGATCCTCAATCATAACGCAGCTTTAAATATGGTTTTTAAAATCGCATTGGACAATCAGTGGATGTCCCCAATACAGGTACCGAACCTAAACAATGTAGGTAAGGCTGGAACAAGGCGCGCGTCTTTCACACCAGAAGAGTATCAACGTATTTGCGACAAAGTAATAGAGATGGAAAAAAGCGCCAGAAAAGAGGTGACTGCGCAGATCAGAAGCTGTCTTTTCTACTATATGGAGTTCGCCATCAATACCGGACTTCGACTAGGTTCTGAGTTGAACCAGCTGACTTGGGGTGACTTACATATCCAGACTCAGAATCATATGGCACGTTTCTACCTAACTGTACGAAAAGGAAAAACAACAAAGTTTACAGGCACTCGAGAAGTTGTATGCAATGCAAACATCTATGATGCAATTTGGGGCTTAACCGGAGACTTCCGCGACCGTAAACCAAGCGACTTAATTTTCAGGCTCAAAAACGGAAAGACTACAAAGGAGCTAAGCAGAACTTTTACCACCGTATTGGACGAGCTAGGAATCAAAGAATCGCATCATGGAACACGTACTCTTTACTCACTGAGACACAGCTACATAACATGGGAACTCATGGCGCAACGAGTAAGCATGGAAATACTCGCCAAGCAGTGCGGTACGTCAATATCAATGATTGAACAGCACTACAGTCACGTGATCCCGAAGATGTTTGGTAACCAACTGTCAGGAATTGAGATGGATGAGATCAAACAGGTCAAAGACAGATTCGCGCTATCTAACGAAAGAGCCGTTGCCTCATACACTAAGAGAGCTAAAGAATGGGAAGCTAATTATCGACGTCGAGGATGTATCTAATAAAGTGAAGCCTAACCGGATTTAGTACAGTTTCACGGCTTTTAGCTATAAAAACTTATCTTGCGACCTTATACTCAGATAATAGAAATAGAGACAAGGATATTCCAAATGGCTATGCAGTACCTTCCAGGTTCATTAGAGATAGATAATGTCCCATACGATACTGAGATATGGCGACTGTTGCACGAAGAGTTAAAAAACTTGGATGGCTACTTTGCATATAAAATCCCAGTTCTTGGTACTCCATCGCCTAAAGATGTACCCACATTTATTATTGTTACGAAAGAGCATGGAATAACTTTAATAGATGTCTTTCATGAAAAATTGGAAGACATCGAGGATGACGGTCGGGTATGGAGAACTCCAGATGGCTCGATGCACTCCAGAGATGTTGTATTAGAGCATTATGTAGATGAAATTGAATCAAGGTTGAAACGCTCAAAGAGCCTCTATAGTCGAAGGAAAAAGGAGACTTTGGTTTCGGTTAATTCGATTATCATTTTCAGAGAAAACCTAGCTTCATCACTTCAGCAATACACAGCTGATGAATTAATAATTGCTGAGGTCTGCGGACAAGACGATTACGGAGACAATCTTCTTGGGCTAATCAAGCAACAAACGTGGAATGGTTCTCAAGAACAATTTGATGATATTTTGAGTTTGATAGAGGGAACATGGGATTATCAAAACTTAGCTTCACCGACCAGTACTTCCGATGCTCCGCAAACTATCAGCCAGTTCATCAATACTTCGTTAAAAAGAACCTTCAAACGGGATAGCGCACAACGACAAGTTTCGATGCAAATACCAAATGGCCCGCAACGTATCCGTGGTCTAGCAGGTACGGGTAAGACGGTAGTTTTATCATTGAAAGCAGCACTGTCGGCAATAAGACTTCCTCACTATAAGATTCTGTATTTGTTTAACACTCAAAGTCTTTATCACTCAATTGAGAAACAAATAGGTGACTATTACGCGAAGGAAGCAAAAAAGGCATTACCAACAGGCGCAATAGATATCTTTCATGCTTGGGGAGGCAGAACCAGCGGCGAAGGACTCTACTCAATGCTATGCAAAAAGTATGGGCTATCTCCTTTAACTCTTCGCGAAATCCCGAGGCATGTAGACCAGTTAGAGGCTATCTATAAGCATTTAGAGGATTCTTTGGGTGACCGGCTAGAGCCGATTTACGATTTGGTATTAATAGATGAAGCTCAAGATTTTCCAAACAAAGTTTTCGAGATAGTACATCAGATCACAAAGGACCCGAAAAGGATCGTGGTCGCATATGACGATTTTCAATCACTAAAGAAATTGAAGATAAGAGAGTTTCACGAACTATTCGGCGATAACAAAGATGATAGACCGCGTTTTAACCAAGAGGCCTTGCAAGGACAGTATGAAGGTGGGGTGAATAAAGACTTCATACTGCCGAATTGCTATAGAAACCCTAGAAACGTTCTTATGGTTGCACATGGGGTCGCCCTTGGAATTAAAAGGCAAGGCGGTGTGGTAGATAGCGTTGATAGAACAAAGGACTGGGAAGCACTCGGGTACCAAGTTAACTCTCCGAGAGGAGCTTCAGAGATCAAAGCTGGTGATGAAGTTGAAGTGGAACGACTAGATATAAATAGCACTAACTTGCTAGAGAAACTTATCAGTGAGAATCAAGGCGATCTCGACAAATTAATAAACGTCAACAAATTCGATAATGAAGATGAAGAAGTAGCTTATATCGTCAACAAAGTACAACGTTTAAAAGACGAACAAGGCGTTAAACCTCACGAGATCTTTGTTATAGCAACTGACACTAGAAATTCTGAAACGTTTTTAAAAAAGATACGCTCGGGACTCAATCAGCACTCGATAAGAGCAATAATGCCGGGATTCATAGAGTCAAATAGACACTTCTTCGAGGAAGACTGTGTTGTTCTTACTACACCGTTCAGAGCCAAGGGTAACGAATCCAATATAGTCTTTGTAGCTAACTGTCAGGGTATTACCAATGACTACTCTTTTAAAAAGCGGAACTCATTTTTTGTTGCCATGACAAGATCCAGAGGCTGGTGCTACGTAACAGGAAGCGGGACAGGTATGGATTCTCTGGAAAACGAAATAACAGAGATTATGAAAGAATTGCCTAAATTTAAGTATGTCCGACCTAACGATAATGATATTGCTAGAAGAAGGTTCTTGCTTTCTAAGTCAGATAAAGATACTGAAAAAGACCAAGAGTTTTTAGAACGACTAAAGCAAGAAAACCCAGCTCTACTAAAGGAGTTCATACAGCAGTCAATGGATTTCGACGAATAGTGATATAAGGGAAAACTTAGTGTTAAGAGCTGACATAGAAAGGGCTTTTCAAGATATTAACCAGCTATTCGCAGACTTCATTCTGGAAACCAATGTTGCGACGACAGCCAGCACAATAAGTTGGAACGGCTATAGAAGCGGCTTTTTCTCAAACCGAGTCTACGGTAGTGAGTATCAAAATCTAATTGACTCTCGGCAATTCTCTTTTTTACTTTTTGACAAGTCGTTTTTACAACTATTTTTTGAGTGGGATAGAAATGAATTGAGGAAAGCAAAGCTCGCTTATTTTCCGGTTCCAGTTAAAATTTCAAATGCTTATGATGATATTTTGGAAAGTGCAGAAGAGAGTGGAATCGATATATTAGAAGATCTTTTTTTCGGTGTTGAGTCATGGGTTGATAAGGGTATTAATGTTGTCAATACGTCACACATCAGACTAGATTTTGACGCATCTGTCACTACACATTCAAAGTGTCACTTACAAGTAGGAGCCATTAATGAGTTAAGGATTGATAGTAAAAGATTGTTAAATCCATTTGTTTTCTGTGATTGGATACTTCAGAAAATAAACCTGAACGGTTATG
>NZ_BLIJ01000015.1:0-42509 GCF_009811475.1 Alteromonas sp. KUL150 | reverse complement strand
CTCAGACTCTGACCCCAATAATTTATTTGAGGTTGCGGAGGCCTTGGGTTAGAAGTCGATCTAGTGCGTTGGCGAAGTTCTGTTTGTCGCGCTGTGAAAATGCTTTGGGCCCACCGGTATGTTCGCCGCTTGAGCGCATGGTGTCCATAAAATCTCGCATACCCAATATCTGCTTGATAGACGACTTATCGTATTCTTCACCACGATTGTTGAGCGCTAGGGCATTTTTCGCCAGCACATCAGCCGCTAAGGGGATGTCATTAGTTATCACCAAATCACCAGCTTCGCACTTCTCCACGATGTAATCATCTGCGGCATCGAAGCCAGAAGGCACCTGGGTCAATGTTATATGTTTGTCTGGTGGAACAGACATAGAATGGTTCGCCACCAAAGACAAAGGCAGCTTAGTTCGTCTGGCTGCCTTAAAAAGAATGTCTTTAATAACTGCAGGGCACGCGTCGGCGTCAACCCATATATGCATGGTCGTATCTCGTAATTGTGACTAATTACGCTAGCATACCACCATCTACCACCACTGTCGTGCCCGTGGTGTAGCTTGAAGCGTCTGAGACTAAGTACAATACGGTACCCGCCATTTCATCGGGATCAGCAACGCGACCAAGAGGAATGACTTTAAGCGCATGTTTAAGAATTTGCTCATTGGTTGTTAGCGCCGATGCAAATTTAGTATCCGTTAATCCAGGGAGAAGCGCGTTGACGCGAATGTTCAGGCTACCGCATTCTTTTGCGAACGATTTAGTCATGCTGATAACCGCCGCTTTGGTAATAGAGTAAATTCCCTGCATGTCACCAGGGGTGACGCCGTTTACTGATGCCGTATTTAAAATTACACCACCGCCCTGCTCTTTCATCATTTTGCCCGCTTCAATAGACATGAAGAAATAACCGCGAATATTTACATCTACAGTTTTGTTGTAGGCACCCAGATCAGTATCTAGAATGTGACCGAAATACGGATTAGCCGCCGCGTTATTTACAAGAATGTCCAGTTTGCCGAAATCACGTTTGATTACATTGAAGGCTTCAGTAATTTGTTCCATTTCGCCTACGTGACACGCCAGTGCGGTAGCTTTGCCGCCTGCGTCGCGAATAGATGAAGCAACCGCTTCACAGCCGTCAATTTTGCGGCTCGATACAATCACATGGGCCCCGTATTGTGCAAGCAAACGAGCAATAGATTCTCCAATACCACGGCTGGCGCCAGTGACCAGTGCAACTTTTCCTGTTAAATCGAATAAGTTCTTCATCAAATATTCCTTCTCTTGCTGTTTATGAACTAACCAATTGGATAGCTTTTTAGCTACCTACGTTAGTTGCGAAATCTGTTAAAAAAATCATAGGCTCAAATTCTAAGAATAGAAGGCAAGCCTTTAGGCATCGAAACATGAATGTTCTATGCCAGCATGCCTCCATCAAGTACAACAGACTGGCCAGTCATAAACGATGATTCGTCGCTACACAGCCATGCAATAGCATTTGCAATTTCTTCGGGCTTACCAAGGCGCTTCATCGGATTTGCGCCAATGAGGCCTTTTTGACCACGCTCATCTAGCTTAGATAGCACGCCCTGTACCATCGGTGTGTCTACAAAACTAGGGCATACCGCATTGATGCGAATGTTAGCCCGCGCGTATTCTACTGCTGCTGATTTCGTTAAACCTATAACTCCATGCTTAGACGCACTGTAAGCACTGATCATAGGCGCAGAGCGCAGCCCAGCCACAGAAGCAATATTGATAATATGGCCGCCACCTGTTGCCGTCATATGCTTCAGCGCGTTTTTCATGCAATACCATACGCCAGCTAAATTGACCTGAATGTTTTTCATAAACATAGCGTCGTCAACTTCGGTAAGAGGCGCAGGAAAATGATCAATACCCGCGTTATTTATAATGACGTCAATTTTGTCATTATGAGAAAAAGCGGTATCAAACATCGCTTTAACCTGAGCAGGCTCGGTCACGTCTACCGACACCGCAAAGGCTTTGCCACCTGATTTGGTAATTTCATCTGCAAGCGCTTTTGCGTTATCTTCGTTTAGGTCAGCGATACCTACCATTGCGCCTCTGGCGCTTAATACGCGGGCAGATGCAGCGCCAATTCCCGAGCCACCGCCAGTAATAAGAATATGTTTGCCTTCAACATTTGCAGCTATGTTCATTAGCTGTACTCCAAGTAATTAAGTCATCGAGATGACGTGAACCTGCACGCCATCGCTTTTTATAAATCGTGCTCTACAGCTAGAAGTAACTTGCCTTTACGTCATTACACGTTGTGTCACGCGTACTCAAAACTTCAATATCACGGCTTACCAACGGCAGCTCCCAATTCAGGAAGTACTCTGCAGCAGCTAACTTACCTTCATAGAAATCGACATCTTGTTCACCCACTTCATGAGCCAACTCTTGCTCAGCAACGTTTGCTTGGCGTAACCAAATCCAACTCACAACGCAGCTTGAGAATATGTTCAAAAAGCAGCTGGCATTGGTTAGCAATACCGACTGCTTATCTGAGCGTAAATCTCCCGCCGCTTGCTGAATAAGCACGCCGAGTTTGTCTAAGTAGGGCTTAAGCTTAGCAGCGAGTGCCTGTGCTCTTGGTGTTTCAGCGCGCTTCATGTCAGCGGTTACTCGAGCAAGTAACACTTGAAGTCCTTTCCCGTCATGCTGCCATAACTTTCTACCTAACAAGTCAAGCGCCTGAATACCGTTAGTCCCCTCATGAATGGGGTTTAAGCGATTGTCGCGCCAGCATTGTTCAACAGGATATTCTCGGGTGTAACCCGCGCCACCTAGTATTTGAATCGCCAAGTCGTTTGCTTTAGGGCCGAACTCAGACGGCCAGGCCTTAAACACTGGCGTTAATAGGTCAAGAAGCTGGGAAAGTTCGGTGCGTTTTTCGCTATCAGTTTCGGTTTCCATTTCGTCTATGAGCATGCTGCCATAAAGACAAAGCGCCATACCGCCTTCGCAATATGCTTTCTGAGCTAGCAGCATACGACGAACGTCACCGTGATTAATGATTGGTGTTGGGTCGTCTTCTGGCGCTAAATTAGGTGCCGCACGCCCCTGCGTGCGATCTTTTGCATATTCTAATGAATAACGATAACCGCGATAGCCAATCATCGCTGCACCGTAGCCCACGCCTATGCGTGCCTCATTCATCATCATGAACATGTAGCGCAGACCTTGGTGTGGTTCACCAATCAGATAACCATGACAATCACCATTCTCACCGAAGGTTAACGCCGTGGATGTGGTGCCCCGATAGCCCATTTTGTGGATAAGGCCGGCAAGGGTTACATCATTGCGCACATCTGGATTGCCATCAGCATCTAAACGGTATTTAGGCACAGCAAATAGTGAGATACCTTTCACACCAGCCGGGCCGCCAGGAATTTTAGCTAGCACTAAATGTACAATGTTGTCAGAAAGCTCATGCTCTCCGCCTGAGATATAAATTTTGCTACCTTTTACCCGATAGGTGCCATCTTCTTGAAGCCGTGCCGAGGTGCGAATATCTGCAAGCGACGATCCGGCATGAGGCTCGGTAAG
The DNA here is from genome assembly GCF_009811475.1 of Alteromonas sp. KUL150. Taxonomy (NCBI): domain Bacteria; kingdom Pseudomonadati; phylum Pseudomonadota; class Gammaproteobacteria; order Alteromonadales; family Alteromonadaceae; genus Alteromonas; species Alteromonas sp. KUL150. The sequence goes on along the minus strand of NZ_BLIJ01000015.1, from coordinate 38,934 downwards.
TGCCATGGTGCCGGTAAAGTCGCCGCTGAGCATTTTAGGTAAAAACGCGTTTTTTACGTCTTCTGATGCAAAGTGTTTTATAACGTTCGCTGCAGCTGCCGTTAAAAATGGATAGGCAGTGGACGAAGGGTTCGCTGCTAAAAAATAACCTGCACAAGCATTCATCACAGTAACAGGAAGCTGCATACCACCATCTTCATAATCGAAGTGACCTGCAATAAAGCCCGTCTCTCTGTATGTGTCGAATGCCACTTTCACATCATCGATCATTGATACCTTGGTCCCATCAAATGTGGGCTCATTCTTATCAGCAACAGCGTTGTGAGGAAGAAAAAGCTCCTCTGCCATCTTCTCAGCCATATCGACAACGGCATTAAAGGTTTCAACGTTGTGCTCTTCAAATCGCGTCTTCTCGCAAAGAGCAGCAGTGTCTAATACTTCATAAAGCTGGAATTGCATTTCACGACGAGGAATGAGTTGGTCGGCCATGGTGTTTTGTCCTTTACAAATACTTGTTAACACATTGTGTCATATTCGTTATCGTGCCATTATTGTCATTAATGACACAATAATGGTCAATACCGCCAACAATAAGCAGCTTTTATCCGTATTAATAACCTGAATTACTTTTATGAATAAACCGAAGTTTACCGTTACCGTGCTCGGCTTTGATCAGGCTCTCGCTTCAGCAATAACTGGAGCGTTGGATGTATTTGCGTTTGCTGGTATCAGTTGGCAGCGCATTCACAAATTACCAACCTCACCGCAGTTTAAAGTGCAGTTAGCCAGTCATCACGGCCAAGCATTTCTTTGCTCGAATCAGGTTACATTGCAGCCGAATATCGCTATTGAAGACGTCTCTCACACGGATATTTTATTGATCCCTACTATTGGTGGGGATATAGACCAAGTTCTCATTGAAACACTGCCATTACTTGTTCATATAAAAAGATTGCAAAAGGTGGGCGCCGATATTGCTGCAAACTGCACTGGCACTTTCTTATTGGCAAATACAGGGTTACTTACAGATAAGATTGCCACAACGCACTGGGGATATGCCGAAAAATTTAGCGCTATGTTTCCCTTAGTCAATTTACAGCCTGAAAAAATGGTGACGGAAGACAATGAAATCTATTGTGCAGGTGGAGGGATGGCATGGATTGATTTGTCCATTTTATTGATAGAGCGATATTGTGGTCATCAAGTGGCAAGCGATACTGCGAAATCTCATGTGTTAGATGTGTCGAGGACAAGCCAAACTATTTATGCGAGCAGTCGCCAACGGCGTTTCCATTCGGATAAAGATATTATGGAGGTTCAGTCATTTTTGGAAAAGCATCTGCAAAGCAAAGTCACAATTTCTGACGTGGCAACACAGCACAATATGACCGAGCGAACGTTAATACGCCGGTTTAAAAATGCATGCAATACCACTCCGGGTCAATATTTACAGTCATTGCGGATTGAACAGGCAAGAAAGTTGTTAGAAACCTCAAATACTCCATTAGAAAGCCTGATAAGCGCCGTAGGTTACGAAGACCTAAGTTCATTCACTCGACTATTTAAAAAAGCGACAGGAATGTCCCCTTCTCAGTATCGAGCGAAGTTTAAGCGAAACTAGCTTTTCCCGTTTTACAAGGGAGCTGCACCAGTAAGAATAGTTTCGAATACTAATTGGGTCATGACAGTGCAAACAGGGCTTTAATGTATATGCGAGTTTTCCAATATAGTGCACATCAGTTGAAATGAGCCCTTTTTTGCACAAATTTGAAGTTTTTATTCCAAACTTTGTGTAAAATGCAGCGCCAAGCATAGATCGAAAATTTATGTGCTTAAAACACTACAAAAGTATAATTTCAAAATCATCTTGGTGGAAACATGAGAACACACAAAATCGCCACGCTAGCACTAGCTGTTAGTGCCGCGTTCAGCTCTTCAGTTCTTGCACAAGAGGCCGCAACGACAGAAAAAAAAGAAGCCTCACTTGAACAAATTACCGTTACTGCGCAAAAGCGTACTCAGTCAATTCAAGAAGTACCAATCTCTGTAGCGACGTTAAGCGGTGAAAAATTCGAAAGCCTTTTCTCTGGTGGTGAAGACATTCTTGCACTAGCGGTACGTGTACCTGGTCTTTACGCCGAGTCGTCAAACGGTCGTGTCGCTCCACGCTTTTATATCCGTGGTCTTGGCAACACCGACTTTGACCTAGCGGCGTCACAACCTGTTTCTATTATCATGGACGAAGTGGTAATGGAAAACGTAGTACTTAAGAGCTTCCCGCTTTTCGACGTTCAACAAGTTGAAGTTCTTCGCGGTCCACAAGGTACATTATTTGGTCGTAACACCACTGCAGGTATCATTAAGTTTGATACTGTAAAACCGACACAAGACCTTGAAGGTTACGCGAAAGCTGGTTTTGGTTCTTACGGAACAATGAACTTCGAAGGTGCTATTAGCGGTGGCCTCACTGACGAACTTTCTGCTCGTCTTTCTGTATTGTCACAAGAACGTGACGACTACATCGATAACGCATTCACAGGCGAAAACGATGCAATCGGTGGCTACGATGAGAAAGCCTATCGTTTACAGCTTCTCTGGGAACCGTCTGCTGACTTCTCTGCACTATTAAACGTACACGGTCGCGAGCTTGAAGGTACAGCGTCTATTTTCCGTGCCAACGTATTCACCAAAGGCAGTAACGAGCTTAACGAAAACTACGATCGCGAAACGGTTTTCTATGATGGCGACCTTCAAGGCGACGGCATCGACAATAACCCACAAGAATATGACGGTTTTGGTGCGTCACTAAAACTTGAATACGATATGGATGAAGTTACCTTCACGTCTATCTCGGCTATCGAAACAGCTGATGGCTCAAGCTTAGGCGATGTTGATGGTGGTTTTAACCGTGCAGACGGTACTTCAGGTCCTGGTTTCATTCCTTTCTCGGCGGTAACGCAAGATAACCTTGATGACCTAGAGCAATACACTCAAGAATTTAGACTTGCAAGCAACAGCCGTGATGCGATGAACTGGCAGGTTGGAGCCTTCTACTATGATGCATCGTTCAATGTAACCAGTATCGACGGCTACTTTGGTGCAACAACCGTATTCCACGAAAACCAAACATGGGCGGTATTTGGTCAAACCTCTTACCAAGTTAACGAAAAACTAAACGTTACCGGTGGTATTCGCTATACGCACGACTCTAAGAGTTTAGTGGTTGGCGATCAAAACGTGAATGGTTTTGCGTTGGTTACCGGAGATGCTCAAATTCAGGACTACGACGACATTGATGTAGATGATGGTCAAGCTAGCTTTGAACTTAGTGCAAACTACCGCGTTACTGACGACATGTCTGTTTTCGCACGTTATGCAAACGGCTTCCGCGCCCAAACTATTCAAGGCCGTGACGTTGCGTTTGAAGGCGCACCTTCTGTTGCTGATGCTGAAACTATCAATTCATTTGAAGTAGGCGTTAAATCTGACCTTCTAGACGACACACTTCGCTTAAACGCAGCTGCATTCTACTACACAGTAGATGATATGCAGTTCTCTGCGATCGGTGGTGGCAATAACTTTACAGCATTAGTTAATGCTGACAAAGGTGAAGCGTACGGTTTTGAAGTAGATGCACAATGGCTTGCAACTGATGAACTAACGTTTACTGCAGGCTACAGCTACAACCACACTGAAATCAAAGACGATACGTTAACGGTTTCGCCATGTGGTACTAACCCAGCGTTTGGTTCTACAGGAAACTGTACAGTAACCGACCCTCGTCCAGACGGTTTTGTTGCTTCAATCGACGGCAACCCATTCCCACAAGCACCAGAGTCAATCTTCAACTTTACTGCTCGTTACACCATTCCTATGGGTGATGACGGTGAGTTCTTCGTGTTTACCGATTGGGCGTTCCAAGGTGAAACTAACATCTTCCTATACGAAGCGGTTGAATTCACTACTGACGACAACTTCGAAGGTGGTCTACGTATTGGTTACGAAAACTTCGCGCACAACTACACAGTAGCGCTATTTGGCCGTAACATTACTGACGAAGATAACGTTAAAGGTGCAATCGACTTCAACAACCTAACGGGTATCGTAAACGAGCCACGCGTTTGGGGTGTTGAGTTTAAGTACACTTATTACTAAGCCAATATAGGTAGCTACTTTCATGTAGGGTAGCGATTTGGTTTATCAAAAGCGGTAGCGTTTACAAACGCTACCGCTTTTTTTTACGCCGCCATATGAACGTCTGAGGTTGGCACTTCCACTAATTGCTGTAGTTTTCTGCACACCTGCACCCACCGCGCGACTTTTTGATAGTAGACCTGCTCTATTAACTGCCCTTTTTCATCAAACAAAAAGCTCGCTAACTTTCCTTTGTTCCCCGGCATGTAAAAATGGTGCACGGTAAATTGCTTTGATAAAGGGGCGTGTGCCACTTTTTGATACATACAAAAAGGCAGTGTGTTCGCGCGTTCATCGCCACCGGTTAAGCGAGTGCGGCGTTGAAAGGTGTCTGCTCCGAATTCAGCCATAATGCCGTGTTTCGAGATAAGTTGATCTACCGCTTTAATGCCTGTTTGCATAATTTTCTCCTAAAGGTTGTGCAAAGTCGCACGCCTATATAAGATTCAAAATAAACCATACTGATATTTATACAGTATATGTTCATTTGTTTAAAATGCAAACAAAAAAGCCGCTTTTTATAGCGGCTTGTTTTTGTTAAAAATGCAGGAAGTTAGTTAAGGGCAGACTCTAAAAAGGCCCACTGGTCGGCATACCCTTCAATTTGCATCCACGTTGGCGTACCTGCACCGTGACCTGCACGGGTTTCTACACGAAGCAAAACCGGGTTATCACAGCTTTGATCTGCCTGTACTTGAGCTGCAAACTTATAACTGTGCCACGGCACAACACGGTCATCGTGATCACCTGTAGTGACTAATGTAGCTGGGTAACAGGTGCCTGGCTTAGTGTTGTGAAGTGGCGAATAAGCGTAAAGCGCTTCAAATTCGTCTTTGTTTTCACTTAACCCATAATCAGAAGACCAGGCGCGTGCATTTGCACTTGGCGTGTGATAGCGAAGCATATCCAACACACCGACTGCAGGTAAGGCCGCAGAGAAAAGGTCCGGACGCTGAGTTAAGGTCGCGCCTACAAGCAAGCCGCCATTCGAGCCACCTTGAATACCCATTTTCTCAGGTGTGGTGTAGCCGCTTCCAACTAAATACTCACCGGCTGCGATAAAGTCATCGAATACGTTTTGCTTGTCTAGCTTAGTACCAGCTTTGTGCCATTTCTGCCCATACTCGCCACCACCGCGTAGGTTAGCTATGGCCAGTACATTACCCTGTTCTACCCATACCATACGCGATACTGAATATCGTGGTACTAATGGAATATTAAAACCACCATACCCGTACAACAGGGTTTTGTTGTTGCCATCTAGTTTTAAGCCTTTCTTATGTACAATAAACATGGGCACTTTCGTTCCATCTTTACTGGTATAGAAAATCTGCTTTGTTTCGTAATCGTCATAATCAATACCGGTATCAATGGTTTTAAATAACGAAGACTCACCACTTTTTATATTGTAGGCATACACCTGACCCGGATTTGTAAATCCAGTCAGTTTATAAAAGGTTGTATCGGCATTTTTGCCGCCAAAAAAGCCGCTTACACTACCTATGTCAGAGAACGTGATTTCATCAACTTTTTCGCCGGTTAAATCAAATACACTCACCTGACCTTTCACGTCTTTTAGATACTGCGCAAAAAGCTTCTCACCTAGAAGAGAAACGCTAGATAAGGTATCAGGTGTACTTTCAATAACGGTCTCAGTAGTGTTAACACCATTATCAAAAGTTACTTTAACGACCTTGCCCGTTGGGGCATCTGCAGTAGAAGTGAAGAACAGCGCATCGCCATGCTCGCCAATCAAATCGTATCGACCATCCCACTTGTCGAAAACAGGAACAAGCTCGCTGTCATCCTCTTTAAGCGATTTAGCATACACACCGTTAGCCTGATACCCCTCAAAAACAGAAATAAGTAATGTTTCACCTTCCTGTACAACTGAAGGATACGGGTTCCAGGTATCCTTTCCTTCAAACGCAAAGATCTTTTTGTCTGCACTTTGCGCTGTACCTATCGCATGAAAGTAGATAGCTACCGTTTGACTATCATCATACTCGCCCGCGTCATTTTTTGGGTAACGAGAGTAAAAGAACCCACTTTCGTCAGGCAACCAGGCGATATTCGAAAACTTAATGCCTTTGATAGTATCCGTTAAGTCTGATTTATTGCTGGTGTTGCGAAGGTGAATGGTTTTCCAGTCAGTACCACCATCAGATAGCATATATGCAAGGTACGAAGCTTTGGGGCTAAGCTCTGTTGATGCCATTGATACTGTGCCATCATCGCTTAACGTATTTGGGTCAATCAACACTTCGGGTTCACCGTCAACGCCGTCTGCCATGTAAAGCACATACTGATTTTGTAAACCGTTGTTGTAAGAATAAAATAGCTTGCCGTTTACCATGTAGGGCGTTGAATACTTCTCATAATCCCAAAGCGCGGTTAAACGTTCTTTGTAACGTTCTCTCGAGGGTAATTCGGCCAAGTAAGGGCGAGCAAGCGTGTTTTGCGACTCAACCCACGTTTTTACTTCTTCGCTGTCTTCTTCCTCTAACCAGCGATAGGGATCGCTAACCATAGTGCCATGATAATTATCCTGCTGTGCAACGGTTTTCGTTTCTGGATAACCAGACACTTTCGGCATGGCAGCGCTGTTCTGTTCTATATTAACTGAATCAGACGTTTCGCTTGGCGAGCTTGTGCAAGCCAAAGTTAAGCCTGCGGAAGCTGCAACCACGGCTGCGTATATTAGATTTTTCTTCATTTTTTATTCCCTAAAAGAAAAATGCCGGTTTTACCCGGCATTATCTATTTAACTTTCTGTCGTAACTTGAGCTTGTCTTCTGCCTTTAAATACATTCTTAAGGTCGTTAAGAATTAGATAAAGTGCAGGAACGAGTAGCAGCGTTATCACCGTTGCAAACAAAATACCGAAGGCCAAGGAAATAGCCATAGGTATGACAACCTGTGCTTGCAGACTGCGTTCAAATACAATTGGCATCAACCCCATAAAGGTAGTTAATGACGTTAGAATTATCGCTCTAAAACGCTGCGTACCAGCGCTAATTGCCGCCTCCATTAGAGACATTCCCTCTTTGCGCGCACGGTTTACAAAATCCACCATGATCAAGCTGTCATTTACCACAACCCCAGATAACGCAATAATGCCGCAGACAGACAATACACTTACCGCCATACCAAGCACCAAGTGGCCGATAATAGCGCCCACTATGCCAAAAGGAATAACTGACATTATGATCAGAGGTTGGCTATAAGATTTAAGCGGAATAGCAAGTAATGTGTAGATAGCGAACAATGCAAACAACAACCCCTGCATCAGACTAAACATAGCTTCGGCTTGTTCCTTTGAGTTCCCCTGCAGCTGAAAGTCAACTTTTGGATAACGAGCCAACAAGTCAGGCATTAGGTTTTCAATTACGTCATTCGTCACTTCTGATGGGTCGAGTAATGCTTTATCAACTACACCCGTAACGGTAACAGAACGCTTTCCGTCTACGCGAATAATAGAGTCAAAGCCTTGGCCAACAGTGAAGGTCGCCACTTGCTCAAAAGGTATTTCTTGTCCATTTGGTGCGCGTATACGCATATTTTCAAGATGCTCTACGGAGCTTCGCTCGGTTTTAGGGTAGCGTACCATAACTTTTATTTCTTCATCGTCTCGCTGAATACGCTGAACTTCTGCGCCATAAAAGCCAAAACGAACCTGTTGACCAAGGTCTCGTAACGAAATACCAAGTGCATCAGCTTGTGGCTTAAGCGCTAACTGAATTTCATCACTGCCACCAGAGAAAGTATCGTTAATATCGGTTACGCCTTCGTATTGATCTAACGCTTCTTTTAGCTCTTCGCTAATAGCACGCAGCGCTTTGATATCGCCTGAACTAAACTCAAAGCTAAGGTCTGCACCACCACCTGGGCCGCCAGGAGAACTAATATTGAATGACTTAACACCAGGTATTTCAGGAAGCTCCTGACGCCACATGTCCTGAATTTCAAAATCAGTCAGCGTTCGTGTTTCCCCTTTTGTAAGCTCCGCAAAAATCTCTCCGCCTAAATTGCCATTATCAAATGCAATGGCGTGTTTAATTACATTTTCTCCAGATTCTTCAGCAATCTTTTCGTCCATGCGATGCATAGCTTCACGAAGCGTTGTAAGCACATTATCACGCTGCTGTAGTGACGAGCCTGGTTCTAGCTCAAAGCTGGCAACCATAAAGTCGCTTGGGATATTAGGGAAAAATACAAAACGCACGATACCACCGCCAAATAAACCGACTGTTAAAATCAGCATCGCGACAAAAACGGAAACCGTGGTATACCTATTGCGTATGGCTTTAGCTAAAAAAGGTGCGTATTTCTTTTGAATGAAGGTCTTTATACCTTCACTGAAAAAGTCTCTAAACTTTTGAAAGCCATTTGCTTTTGCTGGGTCATAGGGCTTCAGCTTCATATGCACAAGGTGGGCAGGCAATATAAGCTTAGACTCTATAAGTGAGAATATCAGACAGACAATCACCACCATGCCGATGGTCTTCCAAATAATACCGAAAGGGCCAGAAACCATAAGCATTGGCATAAATGCAGCGATAGTAGTCAGTACGCCGAAAGTGGCGGGCATAGCAACCTTTTTAACACCGGCAATGACGTTGTCAGCGCTGTGACCCTTTTTATCTATTTCAGAGTAAGCTGACTCGCCCATGATGATGGCATCATCTACCACTATCCCTAAGACAAGGATAAAGGCGAACAAGCTGAGCATATTAATAGATACACCCACTACATCTAACGGCATGACAAATAAAGTGCCAAGGAAACACACCGGTAGCCCTACAATAACCCAAAATGCGAGCTTTATTTTTAAAAATAGAGACAGAACCAGAAAAACAAGAAGCGCGCCGAAAAACATATTTTCGAGCATCATATTAAGTCTATCAGCGAGATAGAATGATCTATCTCCCCATGTATCGGCCGTAATGTGGGCTGGAAATTCTGCCTTTTGACTATCGATGTAATTGTTTACTTGTTCAGATATCTCTAACGCGTTCTGATCACCAACGGCTTGTACCCGCAAGCTAACGGCTGGTTTACCGTCAAATAAGGCGTATTGATTATTTTCGATGAAGCCGTCGTTTATATATGCAACATCGCCCAAAGTTACTCGCGTTCCATTCGAATTAGTGACCAGTACAATTTGAGAAAAGTCCCAGCCGGTATAGGCTTGCCCCTTTGTTCTTAGCAAGATATCGCCGTTTTCGGTGCGAATTGAACCGCCAGGTAAGTCCACACTAGACTGGCTCAAGCGCCCTACAACATCAGCAAAGGTAAGATTGTACTTTTGTAAATCGACTTCAGACAGCTCTACCGATATTTCGTAGTCGCGCGCGCCCACCACTTGAACACTGGAAATTCCTGACAAATTAGCAATGTCATCGCGTAAATTTTTGGCAAACTCTTTCAACTCTCGCTCTGACGCGTCACCATAAACTGAAATCCAAATCACATCCTGTTGAATTTTTTGGCGATAAATTACTGGTTTTTCAGTATCAGCGGGGAAGCTTGGTATTGCATCCACCTGTACCTTTACCTCATCAAGCAACGACTGCACATCATAATCTTCTTCGACTTGGATGCTTACCGTTCCCATCCCTTCAACGGCGGTAGCGTTAATTTGCTTAATGCCCTCTAAGTCTTTAATTGCCTCTTCTATTTTTAGCAGTACGCCTTCTTCTACTTCCTGTGGCGCAGCACCTAAGTAGGGAACCCGTACACTAATGACGTCTATTTCAAAGCTTGGAAAAACTTGCTTTTGAATACTGAACGCACTGAATATACCGCCAACAACAAGCAATATCATTAGTAGATTAGCGGCAACATTATTTTTTGCAAACCAGGCAATTAAGCCTTTGTTTGTATCAATGCGACTCATTAGTTGCCTCCTTCAGAGGACTTGCTTTCCACTTTGTCAGTGTTTTTCGACGTATCAGATTCAGCTGCTTCAGATAACACAGGCTCATCACCTGGCAAACGGACTTTCATACCGTTATAAGGGTTTGGAACCGCACTGGTGACGACCAATGAACCTTCTTCGATACCAGAGCGAATAAACACATCTTTCGCGGTGGTACGAGCAATTTCAACCGGCTTAATATCAATTTCTCGATTATCGTTAACGGTAACTACGGTATTATCTAACCGCAAAATACTGCGAGGTAGCACCACAAGCTCTTCGTTTTGGCGAGAGGTAATTTCTGCTTCCACAAATTGACCGAAACGCAGTGGCGAAGGGTGAGAATCGTTAAGATTATAAGGGTCTTTAACTTCAACAATGGCGTAGACTACTCGACTACCCGTATCTAAAATTCCTTCTGAACGAACTAGCTTGCCTTCCCATGTGCGCTTAACGCCACCAACCGACGCAAAGAGAGAAACGGGGGCGCTTTCGCTCGACTGCCCAGCTATATCGATAAACATGAGGTCGCTATCTGGAATAGGTAATCTTACTTCCGCCGTATCGGTAGAATATACAGTGCCCAGCATTGAACCCGCAGCCACAAACTGTCCAAGATCAATATTTCGCTCTACAACGATACCGTTGTATGGCGCTGTGATTTTAGTTCGTTCTAAATTGCGCTTTGCACGCTCTAGTTTAGCCTCTGCGGCTTTAACGTTTGCCTGTTCTTTTGCCAATTGGGGCTTTCTTAAGCCCAACTCAGGTGGCGCGACGCTGCTTACTGAGCGCCATTCTTGTTCTGCAACCTTTCCTCGCGCTATTTCCTCCTGTAAGGCAGCTTGCGCTTGAGCGAGTTCAGCTTCTGCAAGCTTTAAATCTGTGCGATAGTCATCTTGCTCTAGCGTGGCGAGTATGTCGCCCTTCTGAAATGTTCCTCCCGCGATAAACGCATCGGAAAGACTCACTACCTTGCCACTGACCTGTGCACTTAGCCCGGTTTTATTTCGGGGTACCACATTACCTTGAGATTTTACAATGAAGCTTACTTGCTCTGCGTTCACTGCTTTTGCATCAACTAAGAAAGCAGGGATCTCTACGGGGACTTGCTCAGGTGGCTTGCGCGATTTAATCATAACCGCCGCTGCAACAAACGCGATTAATACTATGAACAGTGGAATACCACTTTTCATTAACATGGAGTTTTTCATTTACTATCCCTAGGAACGAAGGTAACCAAAGTAAAAGCAATGTCTTGCCACTCAGATACCCCAAAATTTCTATTATTATTGTATCAACACTAGTGTACTGAATTTATTGGTAGAGTACTCATTTAAGATTGTTAAAATTTATTTCGAATTATTAAAAAAAAGAGCACAAAAAAATCAAGCGTTACTAATATAAAAAAATATCAAAAGAATACAAAGTATGATTGATAATTATGAGGTTTTCGTTGATTATTTAAGCACTCATTGGTTATGAGTTAACCGGCGGCTATCACTTGAGCACTGCCTTGCATGCTCATTCGCCTCGGGATTGAATTCGCAACGTTGAAGGGAAAACAGATTATGAGCCTTAAGAAACAATACCTTAAATCAAAACCTCTGTGTAAAGTGACATTTCGACTAAATGCGGAAGCGGCAAAAGACGCCAAAGAAGCATCTCTATGTGGAGATTTCACTGATTGGAAAACCCAACCATTAACAATGAAAAAGCTAAAAAGCGGCGACTTTACGTTAACGGTAGACCTAGAAAAAGATAATGAATACCAATTCAGATATCTTCTTGACGGGGAAAAATGGGAAAATGACTGGGATGCCGATGCGTACATCCCCTCACCGGTGAGCATTGAGGACAACTCTGTTGTTCGAGTATAACAACTAGCTCAAATCCAAGCATTATACCTATAAGATACCGCGCGTATTGAAAAACCAATCCCTACAAAAAAGGCTGCATTAATGCAGCCTTTTGTCGTTTAAGCGATATGACTAAAGTGAGCCTTCAAGCTCTGGAAGAACGTCGAATAGGTCTCCCACTAAACCATAGTCAGCAACTTGGAAAATTGGCGCTTCTTCGTCTTTGTTAATAGCAACAATAACTTTAGAGTCTTTCATACCCGCAAGGTGCTGAATAGCGCCTGAAATACCTACAGCGATATACAATTGAGGCGCAACAATCTTGCCCGTTTGACCAACCTGCATATCGTTAGGAACAAAGCCAGCATCTACCGCAGCGCGCGATGCGCCAATAGCTGCACCAAGCTTGTCTGCAATACCTTCAAGAAGCTTGAAGTTGTCGCCATTTTGCATACCACGACCGCCTGAAATAACTACTTCTGCTGCTGTGAGTTCTGGGCGCTCAGATTCAGTAAGCTCTGCTGAAACGAAGTCAGATTTCTCACTGCCTTTAACCACATCAATTGCGGTTACTTCAGCACTACCACCAGTTGCAGCTGCATCGAATGATGCTGCACGAACGGTAATCACCTTTTTTGCGTCAGATGATTGAACGGTAGCAATTGCGTTACCTGCATAAATTGGACGTACAAAAGTATCTTCACTTTCTACGCCAATAATGTCAGAGATTTGGGCAACATCTAACAATGCCGCTACGCGAGGCATAAAGTTTTTACCTGTAGTTGTTGCAGCTGCAATGACATGGCTATAGTCGCCCGCTAGTTCAAGAACCAAGTCAGCCGTATTTTCGGCCAGTTGATGCTTATAAGCTGCATTATCAGCAACAAGTACCTTCGCAACCCCATCAATCTGAGCAGCAGCTTCAGCAACCGCTTGGCAACCTTCGCCTGCCACTAAAACGTGGATATCGCCGCCCATTTTCTGTGCCGCGTTCACAAGCTTATGCGTTTCCGTCTTTAAGCTTGTGTTATCGTGTTCTGCATATACGAGTACGCTCATGAGATCACCTTTGCTTCATTTTTTAACTTATCTACTAACTCAGCAACGTCTGCCACTTTAATGCCACCCTCACGCTGAGGCGGAGGCGTGACTTTAAGCACTTTTACGTTTGACTCTAATGCAACACCAAAGTCTGCGGCCGCTTTAACATCAAGAGGCTTACGCTTTGCTTTCATAATATTTGGAAGCGAGGCGTAACGCGGTTCGTTCAAACGAAGGTCTGTTGTGACTACAGCTGGAAGCGAGAGCGCAACAGTTTGAAGACCACCGTCGATTTCACGAGTTACATTCACTTTTTCGCCATCTACAACCACTTCAGAGGCAAAAGTTCCCTGAGGCATACCAGTTAATGCGGCAAGCATCTGGCCTGTTTGGTTGTTGTCAGAATCGATGCTCTGTTTACCAAGAATAACAAGCTGAGGCTGCTCTTCTTCTACCACTTTGGCTAATAGCTTTGCCACTTGAAGTGAATCAAGATTTTGATCGGTATCGATTTGGATACCGCGATCAGCACCTAGGGCTAGTGCTGTACGTATTTGTTCTTGGCAGCTTTTGTCACCAATTGAAACGACAACGATTTCAGTGGCCACGCCCTTTTCTTTTAAACGAACGGCTTCTTCAACAGCAATTTCACAGAAAGGGTTAATGGCCATTTTCGCGTTAGTAAGATCTACGCCTGATTCATCGGCCTTCACTCTTACCTTAACGTTGTAGTCGATCGCGCGTTTGACCGGTACGAGTATTTTCATATTTACCTCAATTGTTGAGTTCGTCGGTGCTAATTACGTTTCATTAATAATTAACTATTAATAATTAAAAACGTATTACATCACCACGCTTTTTGAAACTTTAACAATGCTTCTACGTTAAAAAAGAAACTGTGGAACGTACGTTTTTAAAAGGCTAGCCTTAAAACGACGTTAACACCACGTTTACGAGCAGTTATAATGAACCGCCAGTTAACGTTAACGTAAACTGCTTTGCAATGTACTTACTGTTGACGTAAACGTCAACCTGCATTACCTTGCAAAACGACAATTAATTTACATGTTTTTGACACAAAGCATTATTTGTTTCATCAATAGTGCACTATAAAAATACAAACATAAGGAGCCTCCCGTGGAACGAGAATCGATGGAGTTTGACGTAGTCATCGTCGGTGCCGGCCCAGCTGGATTATCAACGGCTTGCAAGCTTATGCAGCTTGCAAATGAGAAAGACCAAGAGCTAATGGTCTGTGTGGTCGAAAAAGGCTCCGAAGTAGGCGCGCATATTCTTTCTGGCGCGGTGTTCGAACCTCGCGCACTCAACGAGCTTTTTCCTGACTGGAAAGAAAAAGGTGCACCACTCAACACGCCAGTCACTGAAGACCATATCTATTTACTCAACGATGAAACGTCATCGAGAAAGCTACCAAACGGCATAACGCCAAAAACCATGCACAATGACGGCAATTATATTGTCTCAATGGGGAACGTTAGCCGCTGGTTAGCGGAACAAGCTGAACAGTTAGGTGTTGAAGTATTTCCTGGGTTCGCTGCCTCTGAAGTTATCTATAATGAAGATGGCAGTGTTGGCGGTGTGCTTACCGGAGACATGGGTGTTGGCGAAAATGGCGAACCTAAAGACGGCTATATGCCAGGCATGGAGTTACGTGCTAAATACACCGTGTTTGCTGAGGGCTGTCGCGGTCACTTAGGCAAAGAGCTCATTTCTCACTTTAAGTTAGATCAAGATGCCTCTCCTCAACACTACGCCATTGGTTTTAAAGAAATCTGGGACATAGATCCATCCAAGCATCAGCCAGGTTTGGTTGTTCACAGCGCGGGTTGGCCCCTTGATGATGCCACAGGCGGAAGCTATCTTTATCACGCTGAGGACAATCAGGTGTTCGTTGGCCTAATCGTTGACCTTAATTATGACAATCCCTATTTAAGCCCGTTTGATGAATTTCAGCGCCTCAAACATCACCCTGTTTTTAAACAGTACCTTGAAGGTGGTAAGCGCGTTTCTTACGGCGCTCGTGCAATTGCAAAGGGTGGCTTTAATTCGCTGCCTAAAATGACCTTTCCTGGTGGCTTATTAGTTGGCTGTGAAGCAGGTACCCTTAATTTTGCGAAGATAAAGGGTAATCACACTGCAATGAAGTCGGGCATGTTAGCCGCTGAAAGTATTTTTGATGCAATTGTAGAGAATTCTGAAGCCCCCATAAAAGAGTTAACCAGCTTTACAGAGAAATTTAAATCATCGTGGCTTTATGATGAATTGTTCCGCTCTCGTAATTTTGGTCCAGCAATTCATAAGCTTGGTAATTTTTGGGGCGGCGCATTCAATACCCTTGAGCAAAATTTCTTTAACGGCAATTTGTTTTTCACTATGAAAGATGAACACAAAGATTATGCTCAACTTAAAGAAGCAAAAGATGCGAGAGAGATTTCCTACCCGAAACCAGATGGCGTGTTGAGTTTTGATAAATTATCATCGGTATTTTTATCTAACACCAACCACGAAGAAGATCAGCCCTGTCACTTAAAACTGAAAGACCCTTCTATTCCTATTCAAATTAATTTACCTAAATTTGCTGAGCCTGCTCAGCGCTACTGTCCTGCTGGGGTGTATGAGGTAATTGAAGAAGAAGGACAACCTCGTTTTCAAATTAACGCACAGAACTGCGTTCACTGTAAAACCTGCGATATCAAGGATCCCAGCCAAAATATTAAATGGGTTGTACCAGAGGGTGCAGGCGGCCCCAATTATCCAAATATGTAAATTCCCTCTACCTTTGCGAAACAATTTTTAATAGTTTCTGCAATTAAACGGATAATTTTTAAAAGCGAGCGTAGCTCGCTTTTTTTTTGTGCTACTTTTAATTATTATCTAATTGAAATTTAGTACAACGTATTAAGGTTAATTAATGAGCGAATTTTTAGATATTTTAACCCATGGAAGACGTTTACAAGGTGCTGTTAAGGAATTAAGCATAGAAGAACTTGAACAAGTTCAAGAAAAACTTAGCGGCATAATAGAAAAAAGAAAAGAAAAAGCCCTTGAGCAAGAAAAACTAGAAAAAGAAAAGTTAGAAAAGCTAGCGTCAATTAAAAAGCAAATGGAAGAAGCTGGCTTAAATGTAGAAGATTTACAGGCGTTAAATTTCGACACAAATAAAAAAGCCGGAAAAAAGCGCCCAATCAAATATAAGCTGGTAGATGAAAAAGGCGAAGAGCATTTATGGACAGGCATAGGTCGTATGCCTCGCGTTTATAAAGATGCGCTCGACAGCGGCAAGTCACTTGACGATTACGCTATAAATTAAATTATCTGCTTAACCATTATAATGGGGCCTGTTTTACAGGCCTTATTTTATTTTGACCACACGTCAGTTAGCGCATTTTTAAATGGAAAATAGGTATAAAGCTGTGGAGTTAAACTATAAACTTTCAAAAAGCCAAACATCTTCTCCGTGGTTAATATTAATTCACGGTCTTTTTGGCAATGCCGATAATTTAGCGGGAATTAAACGCCATTTTGAATCAGATTTTAATGTCCTTAGCATTGATTTACCGGATCATGGTGAATCACCGTGGACTTCATTGTTTTCAATAGTCGATGCAGCTGAAGCGGTGTTCGAACTAATGCAATCGCTTGAAATAAGTCGCAGTGCGGTATTGGGCCATTCTTTAGGTGGCAAAGTTGCAATGAGATTAGCCTTAAGTCACAGTGCTGTAATATCCCATTTAATTGTTGCCGACATTGCCCCGGTTAAATACGATCATAGTCATCAAGCGGTATTTGACGGCTTGAATTCTGTTCCGTTAAACACCATCCAAAGTAGAAAGGACGCAGAAAAAGAAATGGCGGCGCATGTAAAAGAACCTGGCGTGCGCCAGTTTCTTTTGAAGAGCCTGTATCAGGATAATAGCGGCGCATGGAAATGGCGATTTAATGTAGAAGGTCTCATGGCAAGTTATTCCCATATTATTGACTGGGAACAAACTAATCAGACGTTTGATGGCATAACATTATTTATTAAGGGAAGTGAGTCTGACTACATAACATCTGCTTACCGCGATGAGATAAGTCGTTATTTCCCTAATGCGAAAGCACATATTATCGAGGGTACGGGCCATTGGTTGCATGCAGAAAAGCCTGCGGCATTTAATTCGATAGTTGAGAGAACGCTCAAGAAATCGTCCTAAAAATAAGGTTTCGTCATCATAAAAGATGAGAATGACTATTATTACATTTTTTTGAACGTTTTAGGCTCTTACAGGCGTATATACTGTGGTATCATTGCGCCAGAATTTTGAAGTAACAACACTATGCTTGCAGAAAATTACGAACTCATTGAGTCCATCATGTTGTATGGCGGCTTATTTATACTTTTCGTATTGATGGGTTTCGCTGTACACGATGTACTGCGTAAGAACGATGTACCGCTCATAGGGCGTGTCGTCACCTATGGTGTGCTAGGTTTAGGAGCCTTGGGGTTTCTTGCGAAAGGCATTATTGAATGGTTTTGGTTAAGCACAGGCGTTTAATTAGTAACGATTAATAGAGGTTAGATATGGCAAGCGTTGGCCTATTTTTCGGAAGTGACACGGGTAATACCGAACATGTTGCGAAAATGATCCAGAAGGAATTGGGTAAACAGCTAATTGATGTTAAAGACATTGCCAAGAGCAGTAAAGAAGACATCGCTGATTTTGATTTGCTTATCTTTGGTATCCCTACGTGGTACTACGGTGAAGCGCAATGCGACTGGGATGACTTTTTCCCAGAGTTAGAGCAAATCGACTTTAATGATAAGTTGGTTGCAATTTTTGGTTGTGGCGATCAAGAAGATTATGCTGAATACTTCTTAGATGCGATGGGTATGGTTAGAGACATCGTTGAAGCCAAAGGCGCGATTTTAGTTGGTCAATGGTCAACTGATGGCTATGACTTCGAAGCATCTAAAGGTATGGCTGACGACAATCATTTTGTTGGTCTAGGAATTGATGAAGACCGCCAACCTGAACTAACAGAGTCTCGCGTTAAAGCGTGGTGTAAGCAAATTCACGACGAATTATGCTTGGCAGAACTGGCCTAGTTTGAACGCGATACATTAGCGTGCACAAATAGGCATACAAAAAACCGCTCAGACGAGCGGTTTTTTTATTTGATTTACATTCAAGCGAATTGCGTTGCGTACAAGACAGTACCTAATGAAAATCACAAGTGGAAACGCTCTACTGCCTTTCTTAGGCTTTCAGTTTGTGCATCCAGCATCATCGTTGATTCATTAGACTGCCTAGTGCTCTGTGCACTCGAATCTGCCAAGGCCACAATTTTATTCAAACTCTCGGCAACATCACCAAGCAGTATGTCTTGTTGCTGAGTATCCGTGACAATATGTTCGTTGATATCGCTTAAGCGTTCAATAATCTGGCGAATGCTTTCAACTTGTTGTGAAACTTGCTGCGTAATTTGCACCCCTTCTTGCGCTTGCTCACGCCCTGCATTAATCGCTTTAACGGCCTCAGCAGCATCTTTTTGCAAATTACCTATCATTTGCTCTATCTCTTCCGTTGAGTCGTGTGTGCGATTTGCCAACGTTCGTACTTCATCAGCAACCACAGCAAATCCCCTGCCCTGCTCACCGGCTCTGGCTGCTTCTATGGCAGCATTCAGCGCTAACAAGTTAGTTTGTTCAGCTATTGTCTTAATGACGTCTAAAATACTGCCAATACTGCGAGAGTTATCGTCTAGCCTGCTTATAATTTGTGAAGATGATTCAGCTTGTCTAGCTTGATTTCCTACTTGCTGACGGTTCTTATCGACTAAATGACCGATGTCTGTGCTCTGTTGGGTTATTTCTCTAAGCGCATCCATTGCATCGTGAATTTGAGCAAGGTTGCTGCGGCTCTTATCCTGGACGTTTTTCGTGTTCGTTGAGGTAACAGTGACTTGCTCTCGCTGCTTATCCACCTCCGAAAGGCTTTTGTTACCTAGCTCAACGCTTTCTTTTGTAATTTCAATCAGCCGCTTTTCTTGTTCTAAAATATTACCCACCAGCTCTCTTAAACTGTCAGTTAAACTGTTCACCTTTGCTGATAGTGCTGAAAACTCATCGTTGCCTTCTTCAGATAGTTTCGTACTTAAATCGCCTTTACTCAGCAGGCTCAGCCCTTGGTTTATTCGACCTAAAGGCTTTGAAATACTACGCGTCACAATTACCGCTAAGAATATCGCTGCGGTTAGCCCTAAGACTGCAACAATAATATTGCGAACTAAATTTTCCTGAACGGATTCGAGAATGGCGTTTTGTCCATCAAGCGACTGCGTCTGTACTGAATCGAACAAGGTATTAATATCGGTAAGTGCCGTCTGTAACGCCTCTTTTGCTTGCTTTTGCGCAACCGCAGCTTTTTCTACCTCTAACAGTTTCTGACGTTGAAGAGCAATCAGGCCATTTGCCCCGTTTACCGCCTCAATAAGCAGGTCATACTGCTCGTTAAACGCCTCTATTGTGCCACCGTCATCAACATCTGTTGCTAAGCGGTTAACGTAGTCCTTATCAACTTGCAAATTGCTCAATTGATAATTTAAATCTTCGATAATATTGGCACTTTGTGCCGCATCGTTTGTTTCCGCCAATTCAACAAAAGAGTCGTTCATTGTGAGTAGCTTATTATCGATAGCCGTTCCAGCCCCAATAAGCGTTTCGATGCTAGGGTTATTACCTTCTAAATAAGAAAGATCAAGCATAAGAGCACTGGCTTCGTCGGCGGTCATCAGAACCTTCTCAAGCTGGGTGGCAAGTGCCTTTTCAATATTCATCCTCTCATTAATTGCCGCATACATGTTATTGCTGCTATCAACATAGGCCAAACTTACGTCAACGGCATTGGATGCTACATTGTTTTTGGGCATAAGGGAGGTTAACTTCGATAGGTCGCCCTCGAATGCTGACGATAATGAGTCAAAGGTCGCTTTATTAGCATTTAACTCAGCAATATCTACTACGTGATAGCCATTAGCCGTAATCACCGATAACGAGAGAATCTCGGTTTTCACCTTTACCATACTGGTTTGCACCGGCATTTTCTGTTCTACAACATCTAACGCAGAGTCTTTTATACTACTGAGTCCAAAGTAGGAGAGCGTACTGGTAAGTAAAAGTAAGCAGCCGAATAGACCGAAGCCTAGTGTGATTTTATTTATAATTGTTAACTGCATGGGCACTTCCATTAAAACTGCATGCCAAAAATATCGGAGCGTTGAGTCACTTCATTAAGTTTAGTTTAACAGGATGTTAATGCAATACGTCAAAAGTTTTATTTATTTTAGTTATTTAGTAACATTATCTGAGACTTATGTACTGGTCGGAGTTGCTTAATTTACTCGACCACACTGGGTCAAATTTGGTCGTTCTTGAAGCAATGGGTAAATTTTCGTCGAGAAGACAAAGTTTCCACGGTTTTCCTTTTAAATTGTTTTAACTTACCTATAATAACCCCAAATATTTATTCACTCGTTCTTAGTAGGTTGTAATGGATCAAAATAAAGAATTGAAAAAAGCAGGGCTTAAAGTCACTCTGCCTCGCCTTAAAATTTTACAAATTCTGCAAGAGCCAGAAAACCAACACATCAGTGCTGAAGACGTTTACAAAATACTCATTGAACAGGGTGAAGAAATTGGTTTAGCGACAGTATATCGCGTTTTAAACCAGTTCGATGATGCAGGTATCCTTAATCGTCATCATTTTGAAGGCGGAAAATCAGTATTCGAAATAAGCCACAAAGATCATCACGACCACTTGGTATGCCTCAAGTGCGGCAAAGTTATCGAGTTTGAAGACGAGATCATCGAAGAACGCCAAGAAATGATTGCCAAAAAACATAAGATGAAGCTAACACATCACAGCCTTTATCTTTACGGCGAATGCACCGACGGTAACTGCGATAACGTACCAGACTAAATTATTTGTATTTATTCAAGAAGAGGCCCGCTTTTATGCGGGCCTCTTTCGTTTTTTACGCTTTAAATTTGTAGGAGTGATAGGCAGCAATAGCTTTCTCCCACACATCCCCCACTTCACTATTCCCAATGACGTGCCCGTCTACCTCTACCACAGGTGCTACTTCTTTACTCGATGAGGTAAGCCATACTTCATCAGCATTCAAAAGATCGTCTTTACTAAACCACGTTTCGGAGACAACTAGCCCAGCTTGCTTGAACGCTTCAATGGCTATAGCGCGAGTAATGCCAGGAAGAAGTTCGTGATTGAGTGGCGGCGTCGATATAGCACCGTCTTTAACCATAAACACATTACATGAGCTTGCTTCGGTTATCATACCGTCGCCGTTGTACAATATAGTTTCGTTAACGCCCGCGTCTACTCCCGCCTGATAATGCATAACGTTACCTAACAGCGACGTTGATTTAATGTGGCATCGCTGCCATCTTTTATCTTGCTCGAGTGCAACTTTAAAAGGTTTGGCATCAGTCTTGGACGTAGGTTGAGGTGGCGCGATTTCAAACGCAAAGCCAAACACCGTTGGTGCTATATGCTTAGGATAAGCATGGAACCGCTTAGTATCGGTACCCCGGCTTACGTGAAAATAAACGCCAATGTTTCCGCTTTCAATGAATGTTTGATTCTTTGAAACCAGATTTGACAGAATATCCTGCCATTGTTTTGCGGTATACGGATTGGTGATTTCGATTGCTTCTAAACCTTGAGCCATGCGCGTGGTGTGTCCTTTGAACCCGACAGGATTACCAGCGTAAGTTGGTATGACTTCATAAATACCGTCACCAAATAGAAAGCCTCTATCCATTGGAGAAATTTTCGCCTCAGAAAGAGGCATATACTCACCGTTTAAAAACGCAATTGTCACAATATTTCTCCTTGCAATTGGCGGCGTCTACTTGTCATAAGTAGCCAGTCGGCCCTTGCCTCTTCTTCATCTTGAAAAACAAAATTTACCTTTTCACCGGGCACGGCTTGTGCCAAGCGACTTATATCACAGGGGCTCACACAGCCTAATTTCGGATAGCCCCCCAACGTTTGCCTGTCGCGCATCATCACAATAGGCTGCCCGTCGCCGGGAACTTGAATGGCGCCTAGATGGATGGCTTCAGAGCGCATATTCTCTATATCGGAGGCCACTGACTCACCTGTTAGTCTGAAGCCCATACGGTCGATTGATGATGAAACCGTATAAGTACTGGTTTCAAATGTACGTACGGCAACATTACTAAAGCTTGTAAACTGATAACCGGGAATAACTCGGATTGATTCTATAAAGCCATAGTCATCTATGTGCTGCTGCGCTAGCGTTCGCATTTTAGCGTTGTCTTTCACTCTTGTGTTAGCTAAAACCTCGATGCAATCGCCATCTTTTAACACGCATCCCTTACCGTCCAATCCACCAAGCTGTTCGCGAACCACCGTACAGGCACTGCCCACTGCTTTTGGCACTTGCCAGTTACCACATATTGCCAAGTATGCTTTGCTACCTAAAAGCGCACTTTTGAAGGTTATCGTTGCGCCTGCTGATACTTTTTGGCTCTGATATACCGCTTTAGCGATCCCATCTATATCAAGTGAAGGCTCTCTTCCAGTAACCGCAATAACACAATCTTCATCAACGCGTATCTGCATCTCGCCAATCGCTTCAATGCACGGTGTGCCATCTAGATTGAAGGCAAGAAAATTGGCCCAATCATAGGCGTTACTGTCCATGGGGCCTGACTCGCAAAAACCATCTCTCTGTTTTCCTACTCTGCCCTTATCGATAATGAGGCTAAACAGTCCCTTGCTGAGTACGTTAATTCTCATAGTTCAACCTGCAACCCTGATTTGTATTCTTGCTCAGTAATCGAAACAAACTTAACTACGTCTCCCGCTCTCAATCGTGACTCACTGTGCTGATCTTTGTGCAGAAGCATATCAAACGCAGTGAGCCCTAAAAGGTTCCATCCACCGGGTGACTCGTTTGGGTAGACGGCAGTTTGTCTGTCCGCTATCGCGACTGCTCCTTTGGGAACCCGCTTGCGCGGTGTGCCTAAACGGGCACATTTCAACGCTTCTGGAATATCGCCCATATAGGCAAACCCGGGAGAAAAGCCCACTGCGTATACTTTATAAGTTGTACTTGTGTGCAGCGCGATAATCTCTTCAATAGACAGTGACGTTTTCTTGCTTACGATGCTTAAATCGCTGGCATTTGGTGCGCCATACCACACAGGAATTTCAACCACCGAGTTTTTCACGCGCTGTTCTGATGCAGTAGGAAGCCTATATATATTTTCGGCACTTAACTCTCGTAAGGCTAGATATACACCGTGACTGTCAATTAATGCCATGTCAAAGATGATAAGCAAACTGTCGTAGGACGGCACGCATTCGCGTAACCAACTCCATCGAGTACTTGTATCACCTTCTGGCTTTTTACCAACATCAATATGAGCGATATGCTCCTGTTTAGCGTCAATAGCCGAAAGCATTTGGTGACATGCGCTGTTTGCTTCATCTAAGTTCGCGCCGTCAAAATACACTATTATGGCGTCAGCACCTGCTGTCACAATTAGCTTAATACACCCGAAAGCTTGCATCTGCTGTCCTTGATACTGTTATTATTTTTAATAAATGTGTTTTTTATGAGGCGAGTTTATAGAAACTTTCTGATCCTTTGCGCAATACTCACGGCGCCTTTCGTGTCACCATGCACGCACAAAGAATCTGCTTCTACTTTCAGCGTACTGCCAGACGCAGTGATAACAGTACCTGACTCTATTAGCCGTTCAGCCTGGGCTAAGGCTTCATCTTCATTTAATACTGCACCTTCTATCGTGCGCGATTGCAATAACCCTTCATCGGTGTAACGTCTATCAGAAAACGCTTCGAAGTATAATGGCAGCGCCCACTCTTTCGCCTCTTCTTTAATCACGTCATTTCTTGCTGTCGCTTGCACCATTAGCGTCAATGGTTCCTGTGAAATTTGCGCGTTTATTTCAGCCACGCTTTGCATCACTGCACGTCTAATTGTGAGGCTTTTCATCATATCGTTATATAACGCACCGTGGGGCTTAACATAGCTCACCGTTGCCCCAGAAAGGTCCGCCATACCGGCTAGCGCGCTAACCTGATACTGAATCATGGCGATAAGTTCGTCGGCCCCTATCGTCATACTTCGTCGGCCGAAGCCCTGCAAGTCTGGGTAAGCTGGATGCGCTCCTATGGCAACACCGTGGGTTTTCGCTAGAAATATCGCCTGTTTCATTACCAGTGGATCGCCTGCATGAAATCCACACGCGATGTTCGCTTGATCAATCTCTGCCATAATAGCCGACTCTATAGGCATGGACCACGCACCGTAACTTTCACCTAAATCGCAATTTAACTTCATAATGGTTTAGCTCTTACCTTCATTCCAGTATCATGTTACCTGTTCTTTTTAAAAAGTCAGTGCTGATGATAAATATTGGAAAAATTAATACATTACGCGTTGTAGCCCAATACCCCTTTGGCTACGCACTTGCGCCACTTGTCGAAAATGATGATGCGAACGACGGTATCATAGAAATTGATGACGCTGATGAAATGCAAACTGTCACACTTGCCATTGACGACGTGGAAACGCCACTGGCTGACGGTCAAGAAGTTGAAGTCTTTGTCGCCACAGATCAGCGCGGCGACCTTTATGCTACTGTGAAGAAGCCACTTATCCAAGTTGGCGAGACCAAGGTACTCAAAGCCGTCTCAGCGACGAATTTTGGTGCATTTTTCGATTGGGGTTTGGACAACGATTTGTTGATGCCTAACGACTATCAGGCTCAACCTGTTAACCCAGGAATGTATTACGTCGTTCACGCTTTTTTTGACGACAAGACACAGCGTATTTTAGGTGCAACAAAGCTTCACTATTTTCTCAAAGAAAGCAGCGCCTATCTTAACGAAGGCGATACGGTAGATTGCTTAGTTTACGCTAAAACCGATTTAGGCTTTAAAGTGGTCATCAACGAGAAAAATTTAGGGCTCATTTTCCACAGCGATGCTTTTAAACCGCTTAAAATCGGCCAAGCGACAGAGGGTGTTATCAAAACTATCCGCGAGGACGGAAAGGTTGATGTTGCCCTTCAGCGCGTTGATAAAGGCGGCCGTGACGCTCTTCAACAGGCAATTTTAGATGACTTGGAAGCCCATGGTGGTATTTCTACGTTAACAGATAAAAGTGCGCCGGAGGCTATTTATTCTCATTTTAATGTGAGTAAAGCTGCTTATAAAAAAGCATTGGGCGCATTGTACAAGCAAAAGAAAATAACACTAAGCCCAGACGCCATTCGTCTGAACAAATAAGAATAACATGTCGCTGCTGTCGTATGCGTTAGTGACAACAGTGGCTTGCAGCCTCTTTCGATAGCTTTATGATATTAGGACAAACAATGAAAGCACGAGTTTCTTGGGACAAAGATCTTACTTTTACTGGCACTACAGACAGCGGTTATAAAACTGTGATGGATGGTAGCGGCAACGCAGTGTCTCCAATGGAGTCGGTACTCATAGCCGTTGGTGCCTGCTCAAGTGTTGATGTGGTCGATATTCTGAAAAAAGGCCGTTTTAATATCGAAGCGTGTAATTGTGAATTAGAAGCAGAGCGAGCCGAAGAGCCGCCGCGGGTTTTTACTAAAATTCATGCACATTACACGGTGTCAGGTGAAGGTATTAGCGAAAAGGCTCTTGCTCGCGCTGTGCAGCTTTCTGCAGAAAAATACTGTTCCGTTATGCTTATGCTTACTGGCAACGTTGATATCACCACAAGCTATACTTTGGTTTAATAGACTATAGTGGAACTAGCCGGTTATTAGCATTTTTCGCTAAGCATTAGTGCAAAAGGCCAACTGCAAATGTTGGCCTTTTTATTGAAACCACTTGTTACACATATAAACTATTGAATTGATTAGGAATTAACATTATTTAACATCTTTGGCATATTAGCTGCTGTATCCGGTCATTACTATATAACGACACACACGTTAGGGTTATTGACCATGGAAACATCAACGCAAAGCAACATCTCTTTTTCACCATTATATTCCTTACTCTCGTTTTCACCAACATCGCTAAAGCTTCTTCTTGGAAGCGGTATTGTTGCTCTCTCTCTTTCGATGACTGCATGTTCTAATGCCGATGCTATCGACGCCAACGCCCAGTCGGAGTCAGCAGAGGAAACGGCCTTTGCTATTCCTGTTGAAACTCAAACCATCATTACTGGCGACATAACATCCACCTATGACACTACCGCCATCCTAGAAGCACGAGAAGAAGCGTTTGTCGTTGCTCGCGCCTCGGGGATCATTGAAGAAATCTTCGTTGAAGAAGGTGACTATGTGCAAAAGGGCCAAGTGCTAGCGCAACTTGATAAGCGTCGCTACGAGCTGAACTTATCTAAAGCACTGGCTGATCTAGCCGGCATAGAAAGCGAACTTGATAAGGTTAATAAAGTTTATTCCAAAAAGCTCATAAGCGACGATACCTACGACAAACTTACCTCGCAATTTGAATCAGCAAAAGCGTCTGTCCGATTGGCTGAGCTTGACTTAAAAGAGGCAACGATCACGGCGCCTATTGACGGGTATATTGCAGAGAGAAACGCCAAAGTCGGTAACTTAACCGAGTCTTTTCAACGTGAAAGAATGTTTCATATTGTTCAACAGCGTAATCTTCAGGGCGTTGTTTACTTGCCAGAAAACGAACTTCCTAACGTAGTGGTTGGTCAAGGGGCAGTACTTACTGTTGCCGCGTTAGGCGATAGAACTATCTCGGCCAACGTGGAACGTATAAGCCCAGTTATTGATGCAACCACCGGCACGTTCAAAGTTACCTTAAAAGTACCGAACGCAGACAACCAGCTTAAAGCCGGCATGTTTACCGATGTATCACTTGAATACGCTACTCATGCTAACGCTACGTTGCTACCTCGAAGAGCGCTGGTCACCATTGATAACAGCCACAGCGTATTCGTGGTCGATAATGGCAAGGTGAAAAAAGTTGATATCGCTACTGGATTTGAAAATAACGATGTCATTGAGGTTATCAATGGATTAAGCGGAAACGAAGAAGTCGTTACTGCAGGCCACCAAAACTTGAAAGACAGCGCCCCTGTTGAAGTAGTTAACAGCTAATTTGGCCTTACAAGGAATTCACACAATGCGTATTGTAGATCTCGCTGTAAAGCGCCCTGTAGCCGTTAGCATGTTTACGTTTGCGGTATTATTATTTGGTATGGTGTCGTTAGGCCGGCTATCGGTAAACTTGCTGCCTGATTTGTCTTACCCCACCCTCACTATCCGCACCGACTACGACGGCGCAGCGCCAGGCGAAGTAGAACAATTGGTTTCAAAACCCATTGAAGAAGCCATTGGCGTAGTGAAAGGAGTACGTAAAGTCACCTCCACGTCGCGCGCAGGTCAGTCTGACGTGGTTTTGTCTTTCGCCTGGGGCACAGACATGGATTTCGCAAGCTTAGAAGTGCGCGAAAAGCTCGATGTGTTGCAACTTCCCTTGGATATAGAGAAACCACGACTTCTTCGTTTCAACCCCAGTCTAGACCCGGTGATTAAGTTAGGTCTTACGGCACAAACCGACACATCAAGTTTGAGCGTAGCGCAAATGAAGCGGCTGCGTTTATATGCCGAACAACAGGTAAAGCGCGCTTTGGAATCTGTAGAGGGTGTGGCTGCAGTACGTGTAGGCGGTGGTTTAGAGAACGAAATTCACATTCTTATCGACCAGCAAAAAGCCAGTCAGCTGTCTATTCCTATCACCCGCATCATTGACCGGGTGAGTGCTGAGAATATTAATGCAGCTGGCGGTAGAATTGATAACGCAGCGCAGGCGTTTTTAGTGAGAACACTAAACCAGTTTGAATCGTTAAATGATATTGAGAACCTTTTTATTGGTCGCTTCGAAGGCAGAAACATTCAGCTTAAAGATATTGCTACGGTAGAAAGTGCTTATAAAGACCGTGACGTGGTAACCCGCTTCAACGGAAGCGAAGGCATTGAAGTTGCCATTTATAAAGAAGGTGACGCTAACGCGGTAAATGTCGCGCAAAAAGTGGCTAACCGATTAAGCGAAATAAAAAATAGCCTTCCTGAAAATTACACGCTAAGCGAAATTTACGACCAAAGCGTGTTTATCAAGCAAGCCATAGACAATGTGAAATCAGCAGCAGTCATGGGGGGCATTTTAGCCATGCTGGTGCTTTACCTCTTCCTAAAAGATTTCTGGGCTACCGTCATCATCTCGGTATCTATTCCAGTGTCGGTCATTGCAACGTTTAATTTGATGTATGCCAACGACATAAGCCTAAATATGATGAGCTTAGGTGGTATTGCACTTGCCGTCGGTCTACTGGTGGACAATAGCATTGTCGTTCTTGAGAACATCGACCGCCACAAAAAATTAAAAGGGGCAGAAAGCGAAACGTTGGCCGAGAACTCTGCCGCCAGCGAAGGAACAAAAGAAGTCTCTGGCGCGATTGTAGCTTCAACACTGACGACTATGGCCGTGTTTGTGCCGCTGATATTTGTAGAAGGCATTGCAGGGCAACTGTTTAAAGATCAAGCTTTAACCGTATCGTTCGCGCTCGCAGCGTCACTTGTCGTCGCACTTACACTTATCCCTGCAATGGCACACAAGAAGAAAAAGCAACAGCTTGATCATGAAGATGTCTTTGCCTCTCCTGCGCCCACGGCACCTTCGTCGACGTTCGGCAAAATTATGTACTTTATTACTCTGCCAATTCGTTGGGTACTCAGGCTTATCTTTGTATTTCTACCTGCGGCTTTGGTTACCTTGGTTATCGGTGCATGGCATATCGTCAGTAAATTACTGAGCGTTGCGTTTAAACCACTTGTATGGGCATTTAATAAAGCGTTCGACCTTCTCGCTTCGGCCTATGAAACGCTGCTGCGCGCAAGCCTTCGAGCAAAAGCACTAGTGCTAGTCACTGCCTTAGTTCTTGCCGCTGGCGCGATAGCCCTTGTACCAAGACTTGGCATGGAACTCATTCCAACTCTGTCACAAGGTGAATTTTCGGTAGAAGTCACCCTTCCTGC
Organism: Alteromonas sp. KUL150; assembly: GCF_009811475.1. Taxonomy (NCBI): domain Bacteria; kingdom Pseudomonadati; phylum Pseudomonadota; class Gammaproteobacteria; order Alteromonadales; family Alteromonadaceae; genus Alteromonas; species Alteromonas sp. KUL150. Next base: position 9,794 of record NZ_BLIJ01000015.1, on the reverse strand, counting down.
GGGCTCGCCACTAGCTAGTACCGACGCCGTAATTAGCGAGCTTGCTGGTGTTGCAGTAAATGATTCTAGTAGCGGCGACACAAAGTTATTACGTACCTATGCCATGTCTGGTACGGGTAGTCTTATCAGCGCTGCGCCAAACCAAGGTGGCGATCATTGGGGTCGCTTGAACATTGTTATGCAGCCAACAGCAACAGCGACTGATATGGACGACGTGAAACGTGCGCTTCGCGATCACTTAGCTTTCGAACCTCAGGTTCAGGCAACGTTTTCAGAGCCAGAACTATTTAGCTTTGCATCACCTATTCAAATTGAAATTGCAGGTTACGATCTAAACCAGCTTCAGCAATATGGGGACGCCATTGCGACCAAACTTACCAGTTACAGTAATTTTGCAGACGTTACCACCAGTATTCGAGATGGCAACCCAGAGCTTAAGATAGCCTTCCATCACGCAAAACTGGCTCGACTTGAACTTGATGCGTCTACCGTTTCTCAGCTTATAGCCGCTAAAGTAGGCGGACGTGTTGCTACGCAGTATAGTGTTGAAGACAGAAAAGTGGATGTACTGGTAAGAACGCAAGAAAATCAGCGAGACGATATCGCAAGCGTTCGCGCCATTGTTGTTAACCCAGGCTCTGCACAACCTATTCCATTAAGTGCCGTCGCCGATGTTTACATGAGCGTAGGCCCAAGCGAGATTACCCGCGTTGGACAGCAGCGTGTAGCACTGGTATCAGCGAACCTTGCCAAAGGTAAGCTTGATGAAGCCGTTGCCGTTGCCAACAAGGTCATTAGTGAGACTCAGCTTCCTCTGTCGTTAAGCGCAACGGTCACCGGACAAAGTGAAGATATGCAAAGCAGCTTCCGTTCACTACAGTTCGCATTAGCCCTTGCAATATTCATGGTTTACTTGGTTATGGCGTCGCAATTTGAGTCATTACTACACCCTTTGCTTATTTTATTCGCAGTGCCCTTAGCTGGAGCGGGTTCGGTGTATGGCCTATGGCTTACCAATACGCCGATTAATGTAGTGGTATTTATAGGCTTAATAATGCTGTGCGGCATTGTAGTAAACAACGCTATTGTATTAGTTGACCGTATTAACCAGCTTCGCCGTCAAGGGGTAGATAAAGACGCGGCTATTTTAGATGCGGCTAAAACGCGTTTACGCCCTATCGTAATGACCACACTCACTACGGTGCTAGGCTTATTACCTATGGCGTTTGGTTTTGGCGAAGGCGCTGAAATTCGCACGCCAATGGCCATCACGGTAATTTACGGTCTTTTGTTTGCAAGCTTGCTTACCCTAATCCTACTGCCTGTGCTTTACAGCTTATTTGACGTTAAGAAAAACGTTGAGCAAAAAACACCTGTTAACACAAAGACGAACGCGCGCTTTGATGACGAAGAAGCCATGTCGAAAGGCGGTGTACTATGAGTTCGCCTTTTAACACCTCTAAAAACAACGCCGAAAACGGCCAAGCACGCGATGCGAATAAACACGATAAAAACGATGCGTCACAACCCCAGCTTTCCAACATTGCAGGTATAGGTGCTGGGCTTGCACGCTTTGCGCTCAATAAGCCTGTTACCATCGGAATGCTGTTTTTGTCTATGTTGCTGTTCGGTATCGTATCTGGGCGCTTGCTTCCTCTTGAGAAGTTCCCAGGAATCGATATTCCGGAAATGGTGGTGCAGATACCCTACCCCGACGCGACTCCAGTTGAAATTGAAACCATGATCACCCGCCCAGTTGAAGAAGCTGTGGCTACCATGTCGGGGATAAAGCGCTTAAGAGCACGTTCGTACGACAATATGGCTGAGGTCATTGTGGAGTTCGACTGGGATGAAAACCTAAAAGCCAAAAGCATTGAAGCACGGGAAAAGATTGACGCTATTCGCCACGAACTTCCTGACGATATAGAGCGGATCATGGTGTATAAATTTAACACCAATGATATGCCTATATTTCAACTTCGCGTATCGAGCGACCGCGACTTATCGAATGCCTATGACTTGCTAGAGCGCAACCTCAAGCGCCCGCTAGAGCGAGTACCGGGGGTATCTAAAGTTGAGCTATACGGCACCATGAAGCGCCAAATCACCATTCGCTTAGATCCTAAGAAAATGGCGGCCTACCAAATAGACGGTACTCGTTTAGAGCAGCAGCTTCAAAGCGCAAACTTCTCGCTAACCGCGGGCTACATGTACAACAACGGTGAAAAAATTCTGGTTAACCCAACTGGCGAATTCACTGATGTAAACGATTTTAAAAACATGTGGGTTACCCGCAGCGTGCGCTTGTCTGACATCGCGAGCGTCACTTACGAGCTTCCTCAGCGTAACGAAGGGCGTCACTTAGATCGCACCTTTGCAGTAGGCTTTAACGTATTTCGCGAGTCTGGCAGCAACCTCGTTGAAGTTTCTGATGCGGTGATGAAAGTTATCGAAAAAGCCAAGGAAGACCCTGAGTTTACAGGCATTAGTTTATTCGTAATGGACGACACCGCGAAAAGCGTAACCTCATCGCTAAGCGATTTGCTAAACGCTGGTCTTTTAGGGGCGCTACTTTCAGTTATTGTGCTTTACTTGTTCTTGCGCCAGCTTACCACGACCTTGATTGTGGTACTTTCGGTACCCTTCTCAATATGTATCACCTTAGGTGTAATGTATCTTTTGGGCTATACCCTTAACATTTTGTCACTGATGGGCCTTATGCTTGCCGTAGGCATGCTGGTTGATAATGCCGTTGTAATAACCGAAAGCGTCTTTCAAGAGCGCCAACAAGAAGGTGATATCAAACGGGCCACCCAAATTGGCGTAAACAAAGTGAGTCTTGCGGTCATTGCTGGTACTGCAACCACGGCGATTGTGTTTTTACCCAATATTATTGGAGTAAAAATAGACGTGACTATTTTCTTAGAGCACGTAGCCGTCGCTATCTGCATATCTCTTTTTGCGTCGCTTTTTATTGCTAAAACACTTATTCCATTACTAACAACAAAAATAAAAATTCCAGTAGTAAAAACACCTAAAACGCCATCCTACATTAAAGGCTATGGCCGAGCACTTAACTGGATGTTGAAACACCAAGGAATAACTTGCGTCATTGCGTTACTTATTCTGGCGTCGACTTTCGTGCCCATGCAGGCAGTGACATCAGACGATGAAGGTAATAACAACCAAGAGCGTATTTGGCTTAATTATCACGTAACCCAAAACTTTACCCTAGAAGAGGTAGAAAAAACCGTAGATAAAATGGAAGCTTATCTTTATGAAAACCAAGAACGTTTTCACATCAAACAGGTGTATACCTACTTTACTGCCGGTCATGCGGTAAGCGGTATTACACTAAACGATGAGTTGCCAGTAAGCGTTGGGCAAATCAAAGAGGATATTCGTGAAACCATGCCTTCATTTGTGCGTGCTCGCCCCTCTTTCCAATGGGATAGTGGCAATGGCGGTGGCGTAAGAGTAACCTTGTTGGGCGAGTCTTCAGAAACCTTGCTGACTATTTCTCAGCAGATCATTCCTATTCTTTCTACTATAGAAGGACTAGAGGATGTAAAAGCCGACACCGGGTCTACCCGCGATGAGGTTCAAATTCGCATAGACAGAGAGAAAGCAAACCGCTTTGGCATTCAGGTCAATGATGTAGCAAAGCTCATCTCTACGGCTCTACGAGGCAGTAATTTACGTACCTTCCGTTATGGTGATGCGGGCGAAGTGGCAGTGCAGCTTAAATTCGGTAGCGATATTCAAGCGTCGCTGAGCGAGCTTAAGAATATCAATATTGGATTTACCCAGGGGCAATCGGTAACGTTAAATATGATTGCAGACTTTTCTGTGGTACCTCAGCTTTCGCAAATTAACCGCAACTACCGTCAAACCGCGTTAGCTATTGGTGCAAACCTAGAGGGTGAAACCACCACCGAACAAGCTCGTGAACGCATAGAGAAAGCACTGGCGAATATTGAATTGCCGACCGGTTATAAGTGGACGCTAGACGGCAGCTTCTCTCGCCAGGATGAAGCCAACGCCGTTATGCAAATGAACATGCTGTTAGCCCTTTGCATGATATACGTTGTGATGGCAGCACTGTTTGAGTCGCTTATCCTTCCAACCTCTGTTATTACGTCACTCCTGTTTTCTTTCACAGGTGTGTTTTGGGCCTTTATGGTTACTGGTACATCTATGTCTATCATGGGGATGATTGGCATGCTGATACTCATGGGTATTGTGGTTAACAATGGTATCGTATTGGTAGACAGAATTAATCAGCTCATCAACGAAGGCTTATCGCTGTATGACGCAGTAATTGAAGGATGTATGACTCGTATCAGGCCAATTCTGATGACAGTAGCTACAACCGTTCTAGGGCTTATTCCACTTGCAATGGGCAGCACCCGTATTGGCGGTGATGGTCCGCCCTACTCACCAATGGCAATCGCAATTATTGGTGGCTTGGTATTCTCTACCCTAACCAGCTTATTTTTGGTGCCTCTTGCTTATGTGTTGCTTTTAAAGCTTAGGTTTAAAACACAGCGATTGTTCAAAACCAGTAAGGCGCGCGTGGCGACATACATAAAAATAGCGAACTAATAAATAAAGTTGAAAAAATAAGAAGACAAAAAGCGGGTCTAGTTTTTATCATCCTCGTCTTGATAAACGATGAGGCGATAACACTAGCCCGCTTTTTCTGGATTTGACGTAACAGCAGTCAATGCCTTAGCTACGCGACGTTAGGTACTCATGTACCGCGTTAGCATCACGCTCAACTGAAAACTCAATCAGACTACTTCCATTACAAGTCAAACCTTCTTCCGATGTTACCATGCGCAATACTTCACGTTGGCTGGCACCAATACGACCCACGTTACGTGAAAGGCTTGAGCGTAGTACTCTTACGTCATCATTGACGATTGCTTTACAAAAACCCGCGAACTGAGTCTCACCAACAAAGCGAATATCTTTTTGTGGTGCAGCAGCATTTGCATTGATAGTAAAAGCAACCGTTGCTGTCGCAGCTACAAGGTTAAGTGCTTTAGATAATTTCATTTTAAAATCCTCAATATGTGGATAAAGGTACTAAACAAGTTTGTGGCAAACTCTTTGTCGTGCATGAGCAGCGTTGAATAAATCATCAACCTGCTCAACGCCCTTTATTTATGCATCAAGAATAAAAAGTTTTCTGTTGAAAGATTGTGTAACGGCGGTAAATGTCAGGTAAATCAGGTTGTTACACATCTGTTAGCAATGTAAGCCATTGAATTCGCGAAACAAACGGAAATCCTATATTACTAATGGGCATAGCGAAGAAGGTTATAGGATGAAAGTGATATAAGACTTAAGTATAAAAAAGCCCCTTTCGGGGCTTAAAAACTGTAATTTTAACAAAACATTTGATGTTTAAGCTTAATTTATAAGCAAATAAAGGTGCATTTTACGTAATTAAATTACATAAAACATCTAAATCTACTCATATTTCCGCTCGCGTTTGATTTCAATTGCGTCGATATAAGCATGCCACGATGCGTAACCAATAATGGGCATTAAAACGATAAATCCAATAAAGCCGGTAACGAAACCGATAGCAACGGCACTGAAGATTATTGCGCCCCAAATGAGCATAGGAACCTTATTAAGCCACACGGCATTTACACTGGTCAAAACTGCTGTGGCAAGATCAACTTTGCGTTCCATAAGAATGGGCTGAGTAAAAGCAGTTACAAATAGCATTGCAAGGGTAAAACCTGCACCCACCATCGTTCCCAACATTAAGAAAGGCAATAGGCTTTCCAAATCGTTCTCTATATAAGGTGGATAAAGCGCGTGGATAAGCGAAGCAACGCGTAACCAAAAGATCATCATGACCATTAGCAGTATCGCAAAGCCCCATTCGTTAAACGCGTTTCTGCGCATAGCGCGTAAAGAATGACGAAGTGTTGGTTTATGACCTTTTTCCATTTCCCAACTTATGTCGTAAAGGCCAGCCGCCAAAAAAGGCCCAACTAACATAAAGCAAACAATGGCAGGTAAAATAACCAAATGCCAACCGGTCATTTCTACAAGGTACATAATGAACCAGGGAATAACCGCAAACAACACCCCGTAAAATAGGGTGAGCCCCGGGGCGCGCATAGCGTCTCTTAATGCCAGTGACATCCATTTTATGGGATCGCCAACGTCTAACTCTTTACATGGAATAACGCGCGCTATACCGCTTTGCGTGATCGCATTCTCTGGTGTTTCTTTGAAATGGTGCGACATATTCTAATCACCTCTGCTTGTTAGCTTGTTTGTTACTAACGCGTTTTTTTACACGCCTTACTACTACGATAGGCCTAGAATGAAAAGTTCACAACCCATTAACATAAATTTTATACTTAAGTGACAAAAGAAAGATCTATCTCGTTTGGCGTTCAATAATTGAGCACTTGATAAAAAAAGTCGTGATTAAGAGGGAAATACTGCAAAAATGCCATCGCATAAGGCTGTGTATTGCGATAATCTCAGGGTATGTAAATCAACCAGATAGACCATGAAAACTGTATCTCGCTCACATAAATTAGATAACGTTTGTTACGACATCAGAGGCCCCATTGCTGCGCAAGCACGTAAAATGGAAGACGAAGGACACCGCATATTAAAATTAAATATCGGTAACCCTGCTCCGTTTGGGTTCGAAGCCCCTGACGACATCGTAAAAGACGTGATCCATAACCTGCCCACGTCTCAAGGATATTCAGACTCGACAGGAATTTATGCCGCCCGTGTAGCCGTGATGCAGTATTATCAGCAGCGCAATATCAAAGATATTCGTGTAGACGATGTTTACATCGGTAATGGCGTATCTGAGTTAATAATGATGGCGATGCAAGCGTTGCTTAATCATGGCGATGAAGTGCTTATTCCAAGCCCTGACTATCCGCTTTGGACTGCAGCAGTAAGTCTGTCGTCAGGCTCACCGGTTCATTATCGCTGCGATGAGCAAGCAGGCTGGTTCCCAGACATTGACGATATAAAAAGTAAAATTACTAGCAAAACGCGCGCAATTGTACTGATTAACCCTAACAACCCTACAGGTGCGGTGTACGACAAGGCCCTTTTGCAAGACGTGGTTGAAGTAGCCCGCGAGCACGGCTTAGTAGTATTTAGTGACGAGATTTACGACAAAATACTTTACGATGAAGCAAAGCACACCAGTATTGCGTCACTGGCTGACGACGTATTTTTTGTTACCTTTGGCGGTTTAAGTAAGAACTATAGAGTAGCCGGTTTTCGCTCAGGTTGGCTTGTTGTCAGTGGTAATAAACGTTTGGCGTCTGACTATATAGAAGGGCTTAACATACTGTCTTCAATGCGAATGTGCGCAAACGTCCCCTGCCAGAGCGCAATTCAGACAGCGCTAGGCGGCTATCAAAGCATTGACGATTTAGTGAAAGAAAATGGTCGCTTGCGCATTCAACGCGATGTAACCACAGATATGCTGAATGGCATTGATGGCATTTCTTGCGTAAAACCCAAAGGTGCTATGTATTGTTTCGCCAAGGTAGATGAGAAGAAATTCAACATTCAAAACGATGAGCAGATGGTGCTGGACTTATTGAGCTCTGAAAAGATTTTATTGGTACATGGCCGCGCTTTTAACTTAACCGAAGGCACGTATTTTAGGTTAGTGTTTTTACCTCACAGCGACGTATTAGTACCAGCACTTCACCGAATTGGAAACTTCTTTAGAACCTATAAGCAAGGGGCATAACGTGTCTGATAAAAGCCATTTCTTTGCGCATTTAGCACGTTTGAAGCTTATCAATCGCTGGCCGCTGATGCATAACGTGCGCACAGAAAATGTGCAGGAGCACAGTTTGCAGGTGGCCATGGTTGCCCACGCCCTAGCCTTAATTAAAAATAAGTTCTTTGGCGGTACACTTAATCCAGACCGAATCGCGACAATGGCGATTTTTCACGACGTCTCCGAGGTACTTACGGGCGACCTTCCTACCCCGGTAAAATACTTTAACCCTGCGATAAAAGAAGAATACAAAAAGATTGAAAAAATAGCCGAAAACAAGCTAATTGAAATGGCGCCAGAAGCGTTTCGCGAAGATTATGCGGCACTTATTGATCACCACTACCATAGTGAAGAAGAAGCGTTTATCGTAAAAGCAGCTGACGTACTTTGCGCTTACCTTAAAACCCTTGAAGAACTGGCTGCTGGCAACCAAGAGTTTAAGCTAGCAAAGAAAAGATTAGATAAAACCCTTAAAGAATATCATTCTGAAGAAGTGGACTACTTCTTAACGCGCTACGTACCAAGCTTTTCTTTGAGTCTTGATGAAATTACGCAAGACGATATGTAAGTAAGGCTATGAACCGCCCCCAAATTACTATACTTACGTAACAGAAGTAGCAAACACAGCATGGCAGCGAGGTTTTTTTGGCAACAAGCGAATGGGAACTAGCACTACACGAGCGCCGTTTACCCCGAAGCGAAACACGAGACGGCGATCATCGTAATCCGTATCAGCGAGATAAAGCGCGCGTGCTTCACAGCGCTGCATTCCGTCGCTTGCAGGCGAAGACCCAAGTGTTAGGCGTGGGGCTAAGTGACTTTTATCGTACACGCCTTACACATTCTTTAGAAGCCGCCCAAATTGGCACTGGAATTACCGCACAGCTATGGGTGAAATTTCCCGATATCGCTAGCTCTTTGGCTCTCGACCCCACACTTATTGAAACCCTGTGTTTAGCTCATGATATTGGCCACCCGCCCTTCGGGCACGGCGGTGAAATTGCGCTCAATTATATGATGCATCAATACGGCGGGTTTGAAGGCAACGGACAAACCTTTAGGATCATTACCCAGCTTGAGCCCTATACCGCCGAACACGGGATGAATTTATGCAGAAGAAGCGTATTGGGCTTGGTAAAATACCCTAACTTTATTGATGCTCTTCATAGTAAGGGGCCCGTGCCTGAACGCCCTGTATCACTTCGTCAGGTTAAGGCTCACGACTGGCACCCGCCCAAGGGTCTGTTTCGCTGCGATGAGTCTCTATTCGACTGGCTGCTTTCGCCATTTAGCAATCAAGATAAAGACACGTTAATGCAGTTTACGCCTAAATCCTCAGGCCACAGCAAAACGCAATTTAAATCTTTCGACTGCTCAATTATGGAGCTCTCTGACGATATCGCCTATGGCATTCACGATTTAGAAGACGCCATTGTTATGGATATGGTCAGCAAGCATCATTTTGTTGATGATGTGACCATACCACTTAAGGCCCTTGACGTGCCTTGGTTATCAGACAATATAGAAGAGTTAACCAACAAACTATTTAGCGCAGCACATCACGAAAGAAAAAATGCTATTGGGGCACTGGTAAATAGCTTTATCACGGCCATTGAAATTAAAGGTGTGGAGGGTTTTGCTCATCCGTTACTTGCGTTCAACGCCGTGATGCCGGAAAAATTTGCAGAAGCCTTGGAGCTATTTAAACGTTTCGTGTTTAACAAAGTAATACGCCGCCCTGACGTTCAGCTTCTTGAATATAAAGGGCAACTGGTGGTTATGGAGCTATTTGAAGCATTTGCGTCAGATCCCGACCGCCTTCTCCCTGAAAACACACAGGAGCGCTGGCGCAAAGCCTGTGAGAACGGTAATGGAATGCGCGTTCTCGCCGACTATATATCAGGTATGACGGATGAATTTGCCTCTCGCTTATACAGTAATATATTTTCCCCTAAACAAGGCGGCATTCAAGATAGTTTGCATATGTAATACCAGT